>CACYXI010000152.1 GCA_902778265.1 uncultured Bacteroidales bacterium
CGGTTGCCGTGAGATCTGTGGTGTTAAGCTTCCAGAGGGAATGAAGGAGAACCAGCGTTTCCCAGAGCCAATCATCACTCCTACAACAAAGGCTGACGAAGGTCACGACCTTAACATCTCTAAGGAAGAGATCATCGCTCAGGGCATCGTTTCTGCAGAGGACTATGCAGTAATGGAGGACTATACACGCAAGCTCTTCGCTCGTGGTCAGGAGATTGCAGCAAAGCAGGGTCTTATCCTCGTTGATACTAAGTATGAGTTCGGCAAGCGCGATGGTAAGGTTTATCTCATCGACGAGATTCATACACCAGACTCTTCACGTTATTTCTATGCAGACGGCTATGAGGAGAAGTTTGCAAAGGGTGAGCCTCAGAAGCAGCTCTCTAAGGAGTTCGTTCGCCAGTGGCTTATCGAGCACAACTTCATGAATGAGCCTGGTCAGGTAATGCCAGAGATTACTGACGAGTATGCAGAGAGTGTATCAGATCGCTACATCGAGCTTTACGAGCACATCGTAGGCGAGAAATTCGATCGTGCAAGGGAGACTGGCGACATCGCTGCTCGTATTGAGAAGAACGTTTCGGAATACCTTGCTAATAAATAAAAGGTGTACGAACAAGAAACAATAAAGCCCTACGATGGTGAGGGTGAAAAAGGTAAGTTGGTAGAGACTATGTTTGATAACATAGCCCCTACCTACGATACTTTAAATCACCGCCTTTCGTGGGATATTGACAAATACTGGCGCAAGAAGGCCGTCAAGGCTCTCGTGCCATATAGTCCGAAGAAGATTCTCGATATAGCCACAGGCACAGGCGATTTTGCCATCCTTCAGGCACAGATGCTGCATCCTGAGACTCTTATAGGTGCTGACATTTCCGAGGGGATGATGCAGGTGGGCAGAGAGAAAGTGGCTCGTCTCGGACTTTCTGACGTTATATCCTTCGCAAAGGAGGATTGTCTTAATTTGTCGTTCGATAATGATAGTTTTGATGCCGTTACTGCTGCCTTTGGAATACGAAATTTCCAGGATTTGGAGTGCGGACTTCGTGAGATGTACCGTGTGCTTCGAGAGGGTGGGGTATTGAGTATTATAGAGCTTACCACTCCCGTTAAATTCCCTATGAAGCAGCTCTTCGGCATATATAGCGGTACGGTACTGCCAATCTATGGCAGACTCATTTCGCACGACTCAAATGCCTACTCCTATCTCAACAAGACTATTGCTGCATTCCCACAAGGAGAGACAATGGTGGAGATACTGAGGAGAATAGGCTTCGCTGAGGCTTCGTTCACACGCCTCACTTTTGGCATCTGCACAATGTATTTTGCAAGAAAATAATAAGGTTCAATGAAGAAATACGGACTTATAGGCTATCCACTTGGCCATTCCTTCTCAATGGGCTATTTCAATGAGAAGTTTAGAAACGAGGGCATTAATGCCACGTATGAGAACTTTGAGATTCCCCTTATCACCAATCTTCCAGAGGTGATACAGGCTAATCCAGAGCTTTCTGGTTTCAACGTCACCATTCCTTACAAGGAACAGGTGATGAGCTACCTCGACACGGTTTCTCCAGAGGCAACGGAGATTGGTGCCGTGAACGTGGTAAAGGTGGAGCGTGGATCTGGCAAGGTGCTTCTCCACGGCTATAACTCCGATGTGGTCGGCTTTATGAATAGCATACAGCCACTTCTTCGTCCTGAACATAAGAAAGCGCTGATCCTAGGAACTGGTGGTGCTTCAAAGGCTGTGGAATATGGTCTTCGCAAACTGGGACTTGAGACATTAAAGGTAAGTCGTCGTATTGTGGACGATACTATTCAGTATGAACAGATTACACCAGAGCTGTTAAAGGAATACAACGTAATCGTTAATTGTACTCCTTGTGGTATGTCGCCACACTTTGACGAATATCCATCATTGCCTTACGAGGCTATGGATAAGTCGTTCCTCCTCTATGACCTTATATATAATCCAGAGGAGACGCTCTTCCTCCGCAAGGGTAGGGAACAGGGCGCAGCCACAAAGAACGGACTTGAGATGCTTCTGCTTCAGGCAGAAGCGGGATGGAGTATTTGGAATGGATAGAAGGCTGGCCTCTCCCCCCGCCCTCTCCCGTAGAGAGGGAGCCGGAGTGCGATGAGTCTAATTGTACATTGTAAATGGTAAATTGTAAATATGAATAATAGATATATGATGCGAGGCGTGAGTGCTGCCAAGGAGGATGTGCACAACGCTATCAAGAACATTGACAAAGGTGTTTTCCCACAGGCATTCTGCAAGATTATCCCTGATATTCTTGGCGGTGATCCTGAGTATTGTAACATTATGCACGCTGATGGTGCCGGTACAAAGTCTTCATTGGCTTATATGTACTGGAAGGAGACTGGCGACCTTTCTGTATGGAAGGGTATCGCTCAGGATGCCATCGTGATGAATACTGACGACCTGCTCTGTGTAGGTGCTGTGGATAACATCCTCGTTTCATCTACCATCGGACGCAACAAGATGCTTGTGCCTGGTGAGGTTATCTCTGCTATCATCAATGGTACAGACGAACTCCTTGCCGAGATGCGTGAGATGGGTATCGGTATCTATCCAACTGGTGGTGAGACAGCTGATGTGGGTGACCTTACACGCACTATCATCGTTGACTCTACCGTTACCTGTCGTATGAAGCGTTCTGATGTCATTGATAATGCTAATATCCGTCCAGGTGATGTCATCGTAGGTCTCTCTTCTACAGGTCAGGCTACATACGAGAAGAAGTATAACGGTGGTATGGGTTCTAACGGACTCACCTCTGCTCGTCATGATGTCTTCTCTAAGTATCTTGCTGAGAAATATCCAGAGAGCTATGACAAGGCAGTTCCTGATGAACTCGTATATAGCGGTACAAAGAAACTCACAGATCCAACTGAGGTTGAGGGCGTTAATGCTGGTCAGATGGTACTCTCTCCAACACGTACATACGCTCCTGTTATCAAGCGTCTGCTCGATGAGCTTCGTCCTGAGATTCATGGTATGGTACATTGCACAGGTGGTGCCCAGACAAAGGTGCTCCATTTCGTAAACGACAACTGCAAGGTAGTCAAGGACAATATGTTCCCTGTTCCACCACTCTTCAAGATGATTCATGAGGAGAGCGGTACTGACTGGAAGGAAATGTATCAGGTCTTCAACATGGGACATCGTATGGAGATCTATGTTCGTCCAGAGGTTGCAGAGAAGGTTATCGCTATCTCAAAGAGCTTCAACATCGATGCACAGGTTGTAGGCCACATCGAGGAGGGAAAGAAGTCATTAACAATCAAATCCGAGTTTGGAGAGTTTAATTATTAATGGATAATAACAACATTCTACAGAAATTAGACGGACTTGAGAGCCGCTATGAGGAGGTGAGCACGCTCATCACTGACCCTAACGTGATCAGCGACCAGCAGAGGTTCGTCAAACTTACAAAGGAATACAAGGATCTTGAGGATATCATGAAGATCCGTCGTCGCTATATCGATTGTCTTGAGGCAATCGCAGAGGCAAAGGATATCCTCGTTAACGAGTCTGATCCTGACATGAAGGAGATGGCGCGTGAACAACTTGCAGAGAATGAGGCTCTTCAGCCATCACTTGAGGAAGAGGTAAAGATTGCACTCATTCCAAAGGATCCAGAGGATGCTAAGAATGTACAGATGGAAATCCGTGCAGGAACTGGTGGTGATGAGGCTTGTCTCTTCGCAGGTGACTTGTTCCAGATGTACAAGCGTTTCTGTGAGACTAAGGGCTGGCAACTTAGTGTTACCGATGTCTCAGAAGGTGCTGTTGGTGGATTCAAGGAGATAGACTTTGCCGTTAGTGGTGATGATGTGTATGGTGTGTTGAAGTATGAGTCTGGTGTGCATCGTGTTCAGCGTGTGCCTGTTACAGAGTCAAACGGTCGTATGCAAACATCAGCTGCTACTGTTGCTGTGCTCCCTGAGGCTGACCCATTTGAGGTGTCAATCAATGAGGGCGAAATCAAATGGGATACATTCCGTTCATCTGGTGCAGGTGGTCAGAATGTGAACAAGGTGGAGTCTGGTGTGCGTGCTCGCTATATGTGGAAGAACCCTAACACAGGCGAGACTGAGGAAATCCTCATCGAGTGTACTGAGACTCGTGACCAGCCAAAGAACAAGGAACGTGCTCTTGCGCGTCTGCGTACATACATCTATGATCGTGAGCATCAGAAGTATGTTGACGATATTGCAAACCGTCGTAAGTCACTTGTCTCTACTGGTGACCGTTCTGCAAAGATCCGTACATACAACTTCCCACAGGGACGTGTTACCGATCATCGTATCGGCTACACTACTCACGATCTCAGCGGTTTCCTCGGTGGTGACATCCAGCCGATGATTGATGCCCTCACCGTTGCAGAGAACGCAGAGAGAATGAAGGAAGCGGAATTGTAGAAATTTACTATTTAGCTATTTACAATTTACTATTTATGTACTATTTTTGTTTATGTACTATTGTGACAACCATAATCGAATGTAAATAGTAAATATAGTAGAATAGTAAATAAATGGTAAATAGTAAATCGTAAAATAGTAAATGATAAGATGGGCCAATTCACGACTATAACAAAGAAGAAGGAAGATGATGGTGAAAGGACCGTCAGCGCCTCTGAGTTCATAAATCGTATGATTAGCAGCAAACGCGTTCCTGATCAGAATGTCGAACTCCCAAAAACAGAAAAGCCCAAATAGGTAATTCGTAATAGGTAATAAACGTGTGTTCGACGAATTTCATCAATTCGAATGTTGTAAAAACATGTGGTTGAAGAAGCTCTGAAAGAGCGACACCTAATAGGGCAGTCCGATAGGGCTGTCATATAGATCGTTTTATAGTGAATGAGGTCTGAAGGACCGACACCTATAGTATTTAGATGTCGCACCTACAGCGCTCTGCAAATCATGCATCTACATAATAACAGCCCTTACGGACTGCCCTGTTAGGTGTCGCTCTTTCAGAGCTAATTCATTGAACTCACGTAAAATAGGTAATTCGTAATTATTCACAATGAACAGAAAAGAACTTTTCGAACAGATAAAGAAGAAGCAGAGCTTTCTCTGTGTAGGTCTTGACGTTGACTTGAAGAAAGTGCCAGAGCATCTTCTCAAGGAAGAAGATCCAATCTTCGCATTCAACAAGGCAATTATTGATGCAACAGCACCTTATTGCGTAGCATACAAGCCAAACCTTGCATTCTATGAGGCATTTGGTGTTAAGGGGCTCATGGCATTTGAGAAAACCGTTAAGTACCTCAAGGAGAACTACCCAGAGCAGTTCATCATTGCTGATGCAAAGCGTGGTGACATTGGTAACACATCAAAGATGTATGCCCGTACATTCTTCGGTGAGTATGATGTTGATGCTCTGACTGTTGCACCTTATATGGGCGAGGACTCCGTTACTCCTTTCCTTGACGGATATGATGACAAGTGGGTTATCCTTCTTGCCCTCACAAGCAATAAGGGATCATTCGATTTCCAGCTTATAGAAGACAAGGATGGAGAGCGTCTTTTTGAGAAGGTTATCCGTAAGTCACAGGAGTGGGGTAACGACGAGAATATGATGTATGTCGTAGGTGCTACACGTGGTGAGATGTTCACCGACATTCGTAAGGCTGCTCCAAATGCCTTCCTGCTCGTACCAGGTGTTGGTGCACAGGGTGGTAGTCTTCAGGATGTTTGCAGGTACGGTATCATCAAGGATTGCGGACTCCTCGTCAACTCTTCACGCGGTATCATTTATGCCGACAATACAGAGAACTTCGCCAAGGTTGCTGGTGAGAAGGCAAAAGAGCTTCAGGAACAAATGGCGGTAGAGCTTGCCAAGATCTAATTAACGTGTGTTAATGAATTTGCACCTTTGATGCTTGAACTGACAATAATTAACGTGAGCTCGACGAATTAGCTCTGAAAGAGCGACACCTAAAAGGGTAGTACGCAAGTGCTACCTATGGTGATATTTTTTTGGTGAGCGCCGTAGGTGCGACGCCTAATAAATATAATAAGTGTCGGTCCTTGGCTTTCCCTTCGGCCGCCGACCTCTTCGACGTTCAGACCTCACACCCTAAAATGTCTATATATCCAGGGCTTACGCCCTTCACTATTAGGTGTCGCACCTTCGGCGCTTATTTTCGTCGAACTCACGTTAATTACCAATCTTTTTCCATAAATTAAATTTTTTATTGGTTAAAGATTGCGTAGATTGGTAATTATTGTCAGTTAAAAGCAGCTTGCTGCCAGATAATGATAATTGGTGGAATTCGCGTTAAGTTACTACCCAATGGTGTGATTTTGCGGATAAATATATAGAGCATCCTCCAAGTGAGGATGCTTTTTTCATTATAAAATTTGGAGTTTTCAGATATTTTGTTTATTTTTGCACGCAGATAGAAGAAAGGAGTATATCATGGCAAATCTCATTAGTTTCGACTGGGCAATAAAGAAGTTACTTCGCAACAAGGCAGACTACTGCATTGTTGAGGGGTTGCTTACCGTTTTGCTTGGCAGACAGATTCGCATCAAGTCGCTTCTTGAGAGTGAAGGCAATAAGGAAACTGATGATGATAAGTTTAATCGTGTGGATATCCTTGCAGAGGATGAGTCTGGTGAACTGATGATTTTTGAGATACAGAATAACCGTGAGCTTGACTATTTCCACCGTATGGCTTACGGAACATCGAAAACACTTTCTGAATATCTCAAGGAAGGTGAGCCATATCGAAAAATCCGTAAGATCTATTCCATAAACATCGTGTATTTCTCTATTGGTCAGGGTGATGACTATGCCTATCATGGTACTACGCAGTTTGTCAGTATGCACGATAAGAATGACATTCTGAAACTGTCTGAGGCTCAGCGAAAAGCATTTGGTTGTGAGACTCCTTCTGATATTTTCCCAGAGTATTATCTGCTTCGTGTGGATAAGTTTGACAAACTTGCAACCACTCCCCTTGACGAGTGGATCAGTTTTTTGAA
This sequence comes from uncultured Bacteroidales bacterium, assembly GCA_902778265.1. Lineage (GTDB taxonomy): Bacteria > Bacteroidota > Bacteroidia > Bacteroidales > Bacteroidaceae > Prevotella. The sequence continues at coordinate 7,033 of CACYXI010000152.1, forward strand.
GAATAGTGAAATACCCCCTTCTTTCAAGGCTCCGGGACTACCAGAGGCTCGTGAACGTCTTCGCGTTGATTCCTTATCAGATGAAGAAAGAATAGTCTATCATCGCAGAATGGAAAACCTCCACTATCAGAGTAGTGTTATAGAAACAGGACTGATAGAAGGACGTATGCAAGGGCTAAAGGAAGGTATTGAAAAAGGACGCGAGGAAATGCTTGTTTCCAGTATCGCCCGTATGCGTCAAAAAGGTCTTGATGATGCATCAATAGCCGATTTGCTTGGTCTTGATAAAGAATATGTAAGTTCGCATTAGTTCGAGACAGTTCGGCTGTTGAATTATTACAGTCATAATTATTAACCCTCTAACATCATTTAATTAAGAAACAGAAAGTACAATTTTGAACAAACTTAGACGAACGGTAAACGTTCCCCTAATGCGGAATCAGTATCAGATACTGACATACGCACTAAAGTTAATTCACTTATTCCATTAACTACGGGTGAGCGACAACCGATTCTCTCGACATAAAATATAACATAGAGCTTTTAGCTCTTGTTCTCTCTTCACGAAATCGCCAATTTCACACGTGAGAACAAGAATGCGAAAAAGTTCCATGTCCTGTATAGGACGTGGACTTTGCCGTATCTTGTCTACGTGGATGGTGTTTGGCGATACCAGTGAAGAGGACGAGACTAATCGGAAAGTCTGCGCCCTATTATTTTTTACTACTATGAAAAAGATATTAACACTTATATTCCTAAGCGTTTTTTGCTTGAATGCAATTAATGCTGAAACTACATGGAATTTGTCTGATGATGGAACATTGACCATATCAGGGACTGGTGATATGACAGATTATGGATATGGTGACCACACACCATGGTATTCTCAAAGAAATAAAATCAAGAAAATAATAATAGAGGAAGGTGTGACGAGTCTTATAAATTGGGCGTTTTGTAATTGTACAGAGGCGACTTCTGTAAGTATACCTAATAGCCTAATAACCATTGGGACCTGTTCATTTTTGAATTGTGGTCTAATTTCTGTAACGATTCCCTATGGTGTAACAACTATTGGTCGGGGCGCATTTGCTGAATGTAGAAATTTAAAATCTGTGACCATACCTAATAGTGTAACAACTATTGGTGATGACGCTTTCAATGAATGTATGTAGCAATACCTAAATAACCATGAATAACACAAAACAACTCTAACTAAAGTGCTGAATATCAGCTTCTCCTAAATTTTAACACTTCGAGGTTCA
>CACYXI010000153.1 GCA_902778265.1 uncultured Bacteroidales bacterium
CGTCCATACTCCACTTTCCCTTTATTTACGCGGGTTTCAGAAAATCTATGGTAGGGATGTTAGGTCTTTTGCGAAAATGACAAATCGAAAAAACGGCTGAATCACTCAGAACCCCCACTTTCTTCTTCATTCCTCATCCTTCAGCCATCGTGGGTTTGAGACGCTGACCTGTCCCTACGGTTCAGATTAATTATTTATCTTCTCCAATATCAACCCCAGATGATATTCCACAATGCCCTCATTATAGGTAATGTCCGTAACCTGAACCAAAGCACTTTCTCTGTCTTTGTTATAACCAACAAACAGGCGTAATGCATCATACCGGCGCAGGTAACGTTTACCATCTGTCTCATCAAGATAGGTATATTTATTGAGTGTAGTCTGTTTCAGCTCACGATACTCTATCTTTTTTGCCCCACTCATTATCTCGTCGAAATAAATCTTCTTGATGTTGAGTGTCAGCACCTTCATGCCTGTGGTGTCAAAAGTCGATTTGGCTTTGACAATTCGTTTCTCCAAGCATTCCAATTGTGGATTATAGGTATAGCCTACAATGGAGCCATCCATGATTTTCTTGATTATCACATCTACTACGGGCAGAGGTACAATAAACCATTCATTAGGCTGGTGCGCTTTACCCTTATCATCATAAACGACCACTTGATATTGCACAGTCATCAATAGTTGATGCACCAAATCCTCAAACTTCTGCGAGTTAAGATTTACCACCTTGTAAGTAGCTACAATCTTAACGGGAGCCATCAGATAGGTAGGTTCATTCTCTGCATTGGCAATACGCTGCTCAACATCGTTAGTCGTAAAGCCGATCTTATACAGATTCTTTTCAGCCTTTACCTCTGGATCATTAGATAGTGATGACAGCACATAGATATAGCCTGTTACCTTATCGTCAGTGGCAATATCGGAATTGCTGAAGAAGTGGCTCTCCGTTTCTTCCTGTAGTTCTGATATCGCATAGCCATCGCCTACCACACTCTTACGAAGGGTCTGCAAAAGAATGTCCGATTCTGTACCATTTTCATAAATACAGCGTGTTCTGGCATCTGGCAAGAAATTACTACTCTTTTTCAACTCACCTATCTGCTCCAGCAATAGCATTTGTCCGCTCACGAAGTAGTATCGACCAGCTGCGAGTGTTGCCGTCTTGTTAATCTTTACCAATGAGCGTTTACCTTCTTTCAAATCCTGATGCACTTTCTCGAACAATGGCTTATAGTCCTGAAAGTTCTCACAGAGTTTATGCTGAGCCACGTAGTCAGGTTTCTTCTTGGCTATCACCCTCCGCATATCCTGAGGAATGTCGAAAAGGCTTTCTTCCTCTTCGCTCATCTTCAATAGCGGGTCGTCGAATATTGCTTCCAGTTCCTTATCTATGTTCATACTTCAAATCCTTTTTCACGTAGTTTGGTCATTGCAGCATACATCATTTTCTCCTTCAGGTCACCGTTAGGACTGGGTTCTCGTCCGTTCTTGGCAATCCAGTTGTTCACCTCTGCCAACTTCTGTTGCATTCGGTCGCTGGCAGTAGGTGCTGCAGCCTTAGGGCGCACACCTTCCAATAATGGATCATCAAATATCTCTATCAATTCCTTTGGCCATTCCATACGCTAACCCTCATAGTCTAAGCCCATCATGTGGCGAATTTTCTCATTCTTTATTTTCTGATATGCGACAGCCAGTTCCCTCACTTTCGGGTCTGGATCATCTACAGAAGGTACCTTCCCATCATGAGACGCAACATACTCTTTCAAAGGTCCCTTAAAGAGCATGATTGCCTGTTCCAAGGTCATATCATATTTCTGCTCGGCAATGGTATCCTGGATTACTTTCAGTGTTTTGGCATCTACAGATTTCGAGATGACTTCATAGGCACGCTGGAACGGATTGATGGTATCTATCAGATTGATGCTCAACTTGTCGATATTAATAAACCTATTGGCAATCTTAATCAGTCTATTACCCTCGCTGGCTTTATCCTCTTCATCAGTAATCGTAGAGATGGGATTACCCTTTTCATCTACGATGTCATTGCCCTTAATTATCGTATCAAGCAGCACACGCTGGCGCACTTCTTCCACTTCACCCTCGTTCAAGTCTGGATAGCGTTCTCTAATCACCTTGGGTATCAAATGTTGGGTGATAGTTTCGGCTGTTGTTGAACCGCTGAGTGCTTTCACCACCATATCATCTTGCAGGATGGCAGCTTTCAGGTCGTCGAGTTGGCTATCCACAATGGTCTTTGTCTTAGCACTTGATAGTGGTTTCAATCCTTCTACTACAATGGTATGGGCTAAGTCCTCGTTAGGTTCATCGTCATCCTTTACCGTCTTGAACTTCCAGCTGGGTGCCATCACTTGCTCCATCAACAGCGAGGCCGTGATGGCTTTTAGGAAGTCATTTACTGCCACCTTCACTTCTGCCTGTTCTGCCTCTGGCATTGCTATCATATTTACAAAGCGAGCCGTTTCCTTACCTTCGCAATCGCGCGTACATCTTCCAATAATCTGGATAACCTCAGTCAGCGAACCACGCACGCCAATAGTCAGACACATCTCGCACCATTGCCAGTCAAAGCCCTCTTTGGCAGTTCCTAAGGCAATAATAATATCCACATCGTCGCGATGCTTGATATTTTGCAGATAGCCCTGAACCATGTTGCGCTCTTTCTGCTCATCCTCCACAAGGTCTGCCACTTTCAGGATCCGTCCGTCAGCGGTCTTTAGGTAATAGATACCAGTATTATAATCCTTATGATCCAGCATACCTATCACCTTCATAATGTCAGCCGTCTCCTGATATTTCCCCAACCCTGTAGCAGCTCGTTGGTTGACGCTGGGAATGTGGATAATGGTTTTCTTATGCGTATCAAGCACTTCGCCGATATGATCCAGATACGAACCATGATAGAAGTGGTAACCAAGAATGAGGTTTTTCAGATATTTGTAGCCATTTAGCTGCTGATAATAATTATAGGTTATAGGATAGAACTTGGCTTCGTCCTCAGCTCTCAATACGGGGATACCATCACCTCTGAAATATGAACCTGTCATGGCTACGATATGCCCAGTGGAGTTGTTCATTACCCTGCGTACCACATCACCGAGATTTGAGTTGGCATCTGCGCTGGTGTGGTGAAACTCGTCAATCGCCAAGAGCGTATCGTTAAAGGTGTCGTCACTCAGTTCCTTGGTTGCGTTACGCAACGTGGCATGGGCACAAACCAACACTTGTGCCTTACTGCTTAGAAAGAACTCCTTGAAGCGTCCTTTCTTGTCCTGCTCGTTCTTAACGTCTGTCAGGTTGAAGTACTGTGGCACTTCCCAATTGGCAAAGAATCCACTATTTACCAGATTCGTATTTTTAAACGAGCGGCCTATACTCTTTTCAGGCACAGCAACTACCACCTTCTTAATACCTTGGTTCACTAATTTGTCTAAGGCAATAAACATCAGTGCACGGCTCTTGCCTGAGGCTGGTGGCGCCTTGATTAACAAGAACCTCTTGTCGCGAGCCTCGTAGGCCAATGCCTGCATCTCGCGCATACCTAAAGAGTTAACGGCTGTAGCCGCTCCCGTCTGTTGATAACGGATATCAACAATACTGTTTTCAGTTTTTAGCATGTCAGAATATCTTTAGTTCAGCGCTTCCTCAAAAGATATTCTCTACGTTTGTCTGTCTGCGGCCAAGCTTAAGAGACGTTTCGAATTCTTAGTTATTAGTTGCGCTATCTTTTATTATCCACAAATTTCACGATGCAATCTATACAAATCGGTTTCTTGGTGATTTCGTCTATAAAAACATTTGCCGGATGCATGTCTTCTAGTGCTAAACGGTCGGAAATATAATTCACGCCTTGGCCATTCCAATTATCACGGAAACCTTTGGCCACTACCATCTCGTCAATTTCCTCTTTTGTTGCTAATCGTTCACAGTTCACGTATGGTTGCGTTAATACAATACGCATAAGCCCATCGCTATCACGTGTAAAACCAATAACCGTCATTGGCGTTTCTGGAAACAAGCAATTGTGCAATACAATAGCATCTAAAGCCTTTTGCCAAGTAGAATAGATTGATGTACGCTCTTTTACCACTGAAGTATTACCATCGGCATAATATACCTTAGCTTCAGCACCTTGGGCTATCATTGGGCCAAATTCTGTAATAAGAATCTGTTCAGAATCATCCTCCCAAAGATTGGCGGCTTTGGCCCATTGTTCAATCAATTTTTCCTGACACTCGTCTATTTGCCAGTTTGCTGGGCTTCCTTCGCAGCCTTCAGCATGGCAACTTGCTGTAATGCTTGCTGTCGCGTAGCTCGCGATGACGGACGCCCCAATGAGCGGCGCACCTGCTGTGCAGAGTCCTGCATGCTCTGATAGATTAAATCTAGGAAAATCTTCTGTCCCATCTTGTATTTCTTTTATATAGTTATCAATCGTTTGCAATGTTAGAGCGGTAAAGCCCTCTTTGGCAATAACCTCGTATATTTGCTCTATTTTCATTTCAATAGTTCTTTTGGGTGCAAATATACAAAAGATTTCTCATATTATGACCACTTCTACCAAAAAGATTTCATTTTTTTGCCGTCAGATGACTGGTGCTCACCGTCATCTTCTCGTAGAGCTTAAACAGACATTCCAAGCGTGCTTCGTCTGAAGCAAAGGGATAGCCTGGATAGCAGCTCTCTACGATATCATCCAGTTTGGCATGAGCCTCGCGCAAATCCTGTGGCATTTTATCTGGGTCGTAGAGTTCTGCCAAAGTCTTCTCTGGGTAATACTCGCGGGTGATTAGTACTTTTTCTGCAGCCTCCTCGATTTCTGCTTTCTTCGCGTCAGAGATTTTGGGGAAGGGGAAGGTGTTGTAGCAGAGCTGGGCTGAGTAGCGATAACGAGTTTCTAACTTGCCACCTATAGTATCTACCCATACCATATGTATATGGCTGGTTAAGAAGCCGAATAGAGATATATCATTGGAGCCTATGACCATACAACTATTTGCGGAAATATTACCATCCTCTAAATACCCCATCGGGATATATTGTCTATTTTCTGAAGATGTGCTTGGTATAATGATGAATGGAACTCCCATTGGTTGTGTAATTTGTGCGAACAAATGTGGAATTGATGCAAGTTGGGGTCTTGACGATTCCTCTCGAATTATCTTAAGTTCATTAATTCTTTTCACAAATTGCGGAATAGAAAGATATTCTTTCTCATCTTCCTTGTAAAGCCAAATACACCATCTTTGTTTGCCATTGATAAAGTCTTCTGCTCCTATTAAAGGCTTGATAAACTTTTCTGCTTTTGGTTCTTTCTCTATAAGTTCTTTTTTTTCTTCATCTGACAAAATGAGTTTGCCACCATCTGCAGGCATATTACCAAAATTCATTTGTGGTAGCCATTTACAGATTGGCATTGTTGCACTCTCAACAAAAATTGTAGGACCATCCATTAAAAGCGGAGAAATATTCTTTACCTCTTTACATTGCTCAATATCAAAGAGTAATCGTTTAGAAACGATGTTTTCAGAGGCTAATCCGACTATTACACATGTTACACCAGCATTGTATTTAGCATTATTTTGCCACTTGAACGATTTGTAGGCAAAATTGATGATAAGCCCATTCTTCAACACCCTTTTCCAAAGTAAAGCCACTTGAAGACCTTGACAAACAGAATTAGTAGACACAAATGCATATTTTGCTTTGCTTCCTTTTATATATTTGGCTCCAATCATAAACCAGCATGCTATGTAATCAAGTTCTCCAAAGTCCTTTTTGAACACCAATTCCATATCCTTCTTTTGGCTTGCATCCTGCCTGCGACTTCCCAAATACGGCGGATTCCCAAAGACAAACACATCTTCCTCTGGGGTATGTGGACAAACCTCATTCCAGTCAATACGGCAGGCATTGCCACAAACAATCTGGGTGATGTTCTTCAAAGGCAGCGCTTTGGTATTGACACCAAAGTTCTCGTTCAGTTTGGTATTCATCTGGTGCTCAGCCAGCCAGAGGGACAACATTGCCACTTCGTGAGGGAAGTCGAGCAACTCAATGCCATAGAACTGGCTCAGTGAAATAACGCTGTTATCCACAAATAGGATTTCGCCTTGAGGCGTACACTTCTGCTGCAAAGCGAGAATATCCATTTCGAGGAATCGCAAGCACTTATACGTAATAATCAGGAAGTTTCCACTACCACAAGCAGGGTCGAAGAACTTCATCTGACTCATGCGCTTCAACAAGGCATTACCCTTCTTGATGACAGGCTTTAAGTCTTCATAAAACTGCTTCTGATTGATGGCTCCAACTTGGAGCATCTGCTTGCGTTGTTCGTAGAATTCATTGAGCTTGTTATACTCTCCTCGCAGCTCATCAAGAAACAGCGGATTAATCACCTTCATTATGTTGGGCACACTGGTATAGTGCATACCCTGATTGGCACGCTCTTCAGGATTTACCACCGCCTGGATCATCGAGCCAAAAATGTCTGGATTAATGTCCTTCCAATCCAGTTCGCCACACTCGATAATGATACGACGAGCCTTGGCTCCCATTTGGGGTATCTGAATATGTTTGGAGAACAGACCACCATTCACATAGGGGAACTGCTTAATGATGCTCAGCGTCTCGCGACTACGCAACGAGACATCCATAATATTAAAGGTGTGTGCCAGATAGTCTGAGAGGTCTGAGCCATCCTCCTTGGTATATCGTTGGATGCTGGAGGTGAACAGGTTTTCCTCGAAGATGCCAGTATCTTCTGCAAAGAAACAGAACAGCAGACGAGTAATGAAAATGTTGAGATCGTGCAAGTCATCGTTACTACGGAACTCATTATAGGCTCGAAGTTCGTCATGCAGTTTGGCTAATTTCTCTGCTGCTTTCATATCAGCAGGACTTTCCTCTACATAGTGTACACGCTCCACGTCCATCAGCGGATAGAAGAAAGCAAAGTCCGAGGGAAGTCGCTCCAGCTGGTTCTCGTAAGTATCTTTCTCACGAAGGTCGTAGGCCAGTATCGACTTGCCATCACTCACAGCAATAATCTTAGGAGCAGCCTTGATAATCTGCATATTCGTCTTTAGCTGTTCCAGTTGTGATGTCAAGCCAAACATGCTGACAGGTTGATAACAGAACAGGCCCTTGATGAGCAGCCCATCAAAGGTTTTCAGCACTCCTTTACCCTCCCTGTAACGTTCGATGTCGCGTTCGCTTTTGCCAAAGGAATAGAGCAGTTTGTAACCCACCTCTGCAGGGTTCACACCACCTGCAAACGAATCGGCCAATCGTTGCTCTATCTCCCTATAGCCAAGTTGCAGTTTCTTTGCCATAGTTTCATAGTTATTGAAGAAAGCGAACGGAATTTCTTCAATAACACGACATCGGCCAAGCGCATGAAAAAACGTGGACAGTTTATACTTATCCAACGTCTCAGGCGCTTGGCCGGTGCCCATTCCTATAGATAAGATAAACGCCCACGTATACACGTGAGCATCCACTCTTTATCATATAGGAATCGTCTATTATGCGGCCAAGCTTAAGAGACGTTTTGAATAAAAAGCGTACGCTTCATTTGTTTTATACCCTCAAAAGTCATACCAGCGACCTCCACTGAGGCGATTCGCCAGTACTTGAATGCAAAGATAGTGATAATTATTGAAACAAAGAAGAAATCACCGATATATTTTTGAAATATCTTCAGTGACAGTACTGTCAAGTGTGTCAGTACCAGGTACGTGACATGTGTCAGGTACCAGGTACGTGATATATTCAAAAAGATTTATCTAGAAAAATGCTGTCACATTCACGTGAGTCCCGTGAGCTACGAAAAGTTTAGCAAGTTCTTGGATGTTTATGCGGTTTTTGTTTTGAAGGCCTAAAAATTTTGTGATAGAGACTGACAGACTGACAGTCTTAAACACGTTTTTTGCTACCTTTCGTTGCAAATAATCTATAAATATGCAAAATGCCTGTAAGACATGTCACTGAATCAAAAAACTGACACCTGATCTATCTTGATTTGAGTCGAGAGGCTCGGAAAAGCTGAAATTAAATTTGGGGGTTCGCTCATTTTTTCGTAACTTTGTCACCTGAAATGGATATGCACAAGATGGGACGGCCGAAGATGGTCGTAGTGAGTAGCAATACGCTGGCGCTGATAGGACTCAGAC
>CACYXI010000154.1 GCA_902778265.1 uncultured Bacteroidales bacterium
TCCAGCTTAGGATTGACACCTGCGTCTGTTGCCAAGGCATCAACACCTGCGATGCAGTCTCTCAGATGCTGACGCAGTAGATCCTCTTCGTTAAAAAAATCATCATCATCCATGGCGTCGATCTCCTTCTCCATATTGTCTTTTGCCGCCGCTTTCACATTATTATAATAGGAGGCTAACTCTCCATCGAAATAATCCTTTTGCTGTTCACTGCTGCAAAAGAACTTCTCTTCTTGAAGGAACAGATAGAAGTCCTCCGCATACTCCTTGATGCTATCAAACTGTCTGTCGCCATGCTTGTCATAATACAGTTTGAAGATCACCTCCCATGGCACCTCCATGAAGTCGACATTCTGAAAGAACATCACGGCGACATGATTGTCCTGCGACAATTGGAATATCTTTGTCGTCGTATTGTAGATCTTCATCCTGTCGCCCTTCACCACGGTCAATGCGCTGTCAGCCGCCAACACTGCCGCCCGCTTGTTCAAAATTCCTACGATTGCTGTCATAATCAGATGCAGTTTTGATATTAGCGTAACATTTTCATGCACTTTGACGAGTAGACTGAAGCTAAGTGAGAAGCCGTCAGATCATCAGTGTGTCCTATGTATCTGTGAGCAATCTGAGCCTGACGCTTCTCTACGATGCGGTGAAGCATCCGTTTCTGTACGTTCAGGCTCTTACCATTGTTGTGCGGTGACAGATCAATAAGAATTCCGTCAAAGGCATCTTCCTTGATATCATCAAAAGAGTTCCAGCATGCCTCTCTTACAGCGGCACGCTTGTACCTCATGCTGTTGCCAACGATAGCCCTTCTCTTGGCTACATTCATGTTGATCTTTCCTCTGCTACTCATAATCGATGTGTTTTAAGATTTCGAGCGCAAAGGTAAATGATGAATGTGCCAAAAGATGACAGAAGAGAAAAAAACTTGATGTCTAATGGTTTAGTTGACATCAAGTTTTCAGTTTTCTGAAGAAGAAGCTACTTCTTCTTTTTGTTGTTTATCAATTTTGATACAATTATTGAAGAAGCGACGCCAACGATGCCCCCTGTTGATGCCATTGCAATCTTCGCAATTTCTTTTGAATCCAGTTTCTTAGATGTTTTTTTCTTACCCATAACGATAAATTTTATATTAAATGTCGAAAGTTCCCTTATTCTCTAATGTCTTTCGAACAGAACCTAAATCAGCGAGAGCCTTGAATGGGCTTGATTTAGCAAGGTCAGTAATAGCATTAAGGCTTATTGCCAACTTCTGTGTATCTCCTGTTGCAAGACACTTGTCTACTACCTCGAATTCTTTATCAAAGATTCTTCTTCTTTCATCAAATGTGCGTTCCAGATAGTCTTTAAGAAAATCACGAACCGTATCAATTTGATGTATGGCAACCTTAGTTTGTGCACGTATTAATGTTCTCTTAGTTTTCTGTTCTTCGCAGAACTTAGCGACTTCAGCAGATTTGTCAATGAACAGTTTAGTCATATCTACTACATCTGCTGGAGTTATATTTGTCTTTGCCCTAGTTTTGGCTAATGCAGAGTTTATGTCATCCGCAAGATTAATAACAAACTTCTGATCTTCGTCATCGGTCATTCCACTATGAACTTTGACGGGAGTCTTGCCATTGTTAGCCTCCGGCAAATTTTCACCACGTGAAACTGCATTAGCTTTCGGCTCGTAGGTGATATAAGGCTCTTTATTATTCTGTTGTGGTTCCTCCTTAACTTTGTCTCGTAAAGTTTTAATGACACTACGTAATAAACTGATATAGTCGGCTCCACTTTTTGATCCTGCCAAGATGAAAAACTTTTCAAAGTCATCAATAGTGGAATCGTCTAATCTGTTAAGTATATCAGAAAGAAAGTTCTGACCATTATTAGATGAGTATGCGGCTTTTAAAATTGTATCTGATATTGGACCTTCAATCTTTCGATTGACGTAATCCTTGTCAATATCGTTATCATTCAATATACATTCAGCCATATAAGAGATTAACTCGTCCATCTCTTTCTTAAGTTGCTTACAATGTATATCTTTGACAGAGTATCCTTGACATACTTCATCAATTATTTTGTTTACTTCTGCTACAGCAGCATAACCTACGGCTTTTTTACCGAAGATTCCCCATGCCGCCTTGGCTATGTTTGAAAAACTAATTCCCATAAAGAAATATTAAAGTTCTCGGTTAAGTAATCTCTGTGTATTTGATAAAACAACAGAAGTTTTCCCATTTAGATTACCTTTGTCATCCAGTAAAGATATTTGCGCTATCTCGCTAATGGCTTTAGCACATAATGCTGCACTTTGAAAAGTAGAAGCATAATAATCGTCTTTTTCTTGAAAGTCATATACAAGTGGCTCTAAGTATAAAAGTTGCTCATGCATCCTTTTCTCTAATTTACGTAATACAGACTCTAACTCCTTAGCGCGTTGGTTGATGCCTTCTATTACCTGCCAGCCAAGTTTAGCCTCTGACCTATATTTCTTAACGGCCTCCAGGTATTTTGTCGCTTCCGTATATTTTTTTGAGAAGTATGCAGAAGTCACGATACCGGCTGCAGCCAAGGCAAATACCCCCGTTGCTGCATACGTTATTCCGCTTAATACAGCAGCACCTGCAGCCATACCACCGCCACCTGCTGCAATAGAACCGCCACCAAGCCATGCTAATGTAGCGTTTGTAGCAGCTGCTCCGGACAATGTACTTATTGCAGTGCCTGTACTTGCTGTAGCAAAGGCACCAACGGCAGCTGTGGTTGCAGATGGAACTCCAGCAAGAGCAATAGATGCTGCTAGCCCAGAAGCAGTAGCTGTCTTTGCAGCTGTAGAAGCATTCATTTCGACATTTTCAAGTTCTTGTATTTGGGCATGGTCAAGATAGACTTTTCCTTGGATATCATAGAATTTATCTTTGTAGTTAGCTCCTAACTTTTCTACATAGTCCAAGAATGGACGCACACAATTTTTTAATGCTTTTATTTTAGCGTCTCCATACGATTTTAATACACGATTACATTCTTCGCGTCTTCTTCTATCTTCAGCTTCGACATTGGCCTTCATCGCGTCAGCCTGTGCCTTTGCCTGCTTAGCTTTCTTGCGACTGTCATAAGCTTCATACCCAGAGACGACGCGTCCCATTTTCATTGCTCCCTTGCCAACATACTTCACGCCATCGATAGCATCATCTACCATTCCATCAATTGTCGTGTCAATGAAATCGTCAATTTTCTGATTATATTCATTGAACTTCTTGACAGCCTTGCCAACAGAACTTTTGTCAAAGTTCTTTTTCGCCTTTTTTGCAGACTTGCTTACATCGTCGATTGCATTGAATAAAGAATCCATTAATCCCATACTAATACTGCTTTTGAAATTTTACACTCCCGTTTAATGCATAAACGATATATTGTCCTTTGAGATTGCCATTGGAATAGTTACCTCTTATATAAACCTCACCATTTGGAAAGTATACTTCAAACTGTCCGTCAGGTATGTCATCGACTACCCTCTGCTGCTTGTTTATATTCCCAGTAGGATAGTAAACGAATCTTTCTCCTTCCTTACCCGAACTCGTAAACTCGCCCTTTTGAGATTCTTTTCCATTTTCATAATATTCCACATAAGGTCCAGTGCGCTTTCCTTCTGACCATGAAACATCAGATTTCACCTTTCCATTAGGATAAAACGTTAATTCTTGACCATTCATTACGCCACCTATTGTAGTGTAAATCCGTTTTATTGATTTGTCATCATACTTTTCAGTATGCTTAATAGGTACATGCTTCTTCCTATATGCAGAATAGGCTATTAGCCCTATAATGCATACGCACAAAATACATACGACAATAATTATCAGACTACTGTTCATTAGAATAACCTCCTCATAAAGAAAATTATATTATTTCCATCTCGACAGTACCATCTTTGCCTATATGACGAAGTTTTACTTTTCGTCCCTTTAAGACAGCTATAATAACAGTGGAACCTCCAAAAATAATAGCAAGTTCAGCCGCTGAAATAGTAACAGCTCCTACTGTTAAGCCCATAGCTGTAGCGGTCAAAGATGTTCCGCCTGTTGGTATTGCAGCCAATATTCCACCAATGACTAAAATCCCGCCTCCGATCTTTAAGGCTTTGTTTCTTTGTTTCTTTTTGATAATCTTTCTTGCCAGTTCGCCTTTAAGCATAATATGCTTTTCCCCTTGTGATATGGCACTTTCAAGTTCTTCTTTAGTTGATACGGTTTTCATAAAGTTGTGTTTTAAGTTATTCGTAAAAATTGGTGTGAACCCCTCAATTCACACTTCCCGTAAGTTAGGCTCTGGTAAACCTGTAGAAAAGGAAATCTGAAAGAGGAATCCACACCGTATAACGGTGCGTTCCCGTCCAGAATGTTTCCGTTCTATTTCTACAAAGTTTGAATGTACCAGATTTAAACTTACAGAACAGCGTTCATCTGCACGAGGACACAATCTTAATTCGTGACTCGTGGAAAGTTCGTTGACTGTTGTTTAGTCCCAGTCCTTCACAATCCATTGGCAAATTTAGGGAATGTTTCTAAAATTTGCAACAAAATCACGAACTTTTTTGTGGATTCCTCAATTTTTCGGCTTGATCTTTATCAATTACACATTAAAACAGTGATACAATCCAGTCTCCAAGTTCTATGGCCCACTTTACGATGAAGTAGATGAGGACACAGAGGATGACGATGAAGATGGCCGACCATGTCGCTTTTCGGTTTACCTCATGGATTACTTCTTTGTCATCGTTGACGTAGCCTGTGATGAGCCTGAGGTTGGCAACGTAGCTACGGTTGAATACATCAATGATGTCGCCAATGAAGAATGGTATAGAGCCGAGCAAAGCATCCTTCAAGACATTGCATATCACTGCAAGGGTAAGAGGTATGGACTTTACTTGTACAAGGGCAAAGTAAATGAATGGAATGGCAAGGAAACTGGATAATACATCACCGACGCCACCGGGAATTAAGCCGATGATTGGGTCAAGGAAATACTTGTCCATGTATTTAGCGGTCTTGTCCATGATGCGGTAGGAAGTCGTTGACATCAGCGCATCCCGTTTGGCTTCCTTCTCAGCCTGCCGCTCCTGCTCTTTCGCAAGGGCTGTCTCACGCTGGCGGTCCTCACGCTCAAAGTTCATACCCATATCAGCCTGGGCCTGCTGTCTTCTGCTGTTTGCCATATCTGTTACCGGTTTAGTCGTTATAAGTTTATCTGTTTCTTGCCATTGATGAAGTCCTTGAACTCCTGCTCCGAGAGGTTCTGTCCGCTGAGTTCGCTAAGCATGAGCAGCGCCTGCTTGCGCTCGTCATCGTTCTTGGCGAGATTGGCCCGGCGCATCACCTCACGCACAAAAGCGCTCTTGTTGTCTATGCCCTTTATCTGCTTGCGGAAGTCAGAGGCAATCTTATCGAACGCTTCATCGTATGCTGCACTTGCCAGCTTGCCGTTGAGTTGTTGCTTCTTCAACTGCAACGCACTATCGAGCAATGACATGCCCTGCTGCAAAGTCTGTTCCGATGCCTCGGTAACTTGTGCAAGATCTTCCTCGGAATACTTGCGGTCTTTCTCGTCTACACCTCTATAATCATCAACTCCATTGAGCAAAGCTTCTGCCATGCCTCGGTCAGCATGAATGTTGTCGGCAAGCGTGGAGGTGAACAACGACAGATTGTTTTCTATGTCGGCAGGGAGTTTCTGTGTTGCCTTAAAGTCTGGGATAGAAACTGTACCGGTAAGCTTCTTGTCAAGTTTCGTCTCCATAATCTCACGGCCGAGACGCAACATGGCTATGACGGTGCGGAGGTGAGGCAGCATCTTTAGCTGTGTGTCGTTTGACGCATTTATCTTTGAACGGATTTGCTTGTTTACTTCGTCGAGTTTCTGCTTTACAAGATGCAGCTCCTGCTGCTTGGAATTAAGATCGCTCTGATGTGCCGCGAGTTCATCTTTATCGAGTTTCAGGTCAACTTGATAATTCTCATATTCACGGACAAGCGGATAGCAGACAGCATCCCACTCGGCATAGTTGCGGTTGTAGTCCTTATTAGCTTTACCGAATGTTACGATGTTGAGCAGGAAGAACGGTTTCGATGGCTTGCGGGCTATGGCATCACGATAGCTTGCACCCTTGGAATCAAGAGTCGTTGTAATGTCGCTGATAAGACTCTGATAGACATCGATGTTCTGAAGGTGGTCGTTAATCTCGCCGTCCAATACTTTCAACTGCGCAAGCAACTCACGACGCTGCTCTTCCAATGGGCGGATCTCTGCATTATCATAAAGTGAATCAGTTATAGCCTTTATGTCGGACGACATCAGCTTGGAAGCATAGCGGAGAAAGATGTCAGCCTTAGGAATGACGACATCGTTGAGCGTCTTATAAATAACGAGCAGCCGTCCGAGGTCAGCCTTGATAAGCGTTGAGTCGTGCTTGATGCTTGTCTTAAAAACGGAGAGGTCCGAACGAAGGCGATTGGTACGCTCACCAGCCTCCATATAGTGATTGAGCATTCCAAGTCCGGCCATTGCCAGACCGAGAGCCTTGTTGCCTTGACCAGCCGACTTGTAAGCTGCGACGCTGCTCCTGAGTGAGTTTTGGAAGCTGTCGGAGATCTCACCGATAAGTGCCGAACACTTGTCGCTGATACGGTTGTATTCCAACTCCGTGTGCTTCAGCATGCTGTCAACATCGAGGAACTGAACCTGATTGAAGTCAAAGAGATTCGGGGCAACAGCTTTGATATTGTCGCCGTATATATCAATGAGCTGCATGGCAAACTCCTGGTAGGTTGTGCCGATGTCGGTTCGAAGCGTCGTAAAGTCAGCAATGTTCCTTCGGACGGTGTCCTCACCCTCGTGGTAAGTGCCCACCATCTTTGAATATCTGTCGAAGAGAGTAGAAGCCTCTGTACGCACAGCCTTTACGCCCCCGGTGCCAGTGACCGTGTCCATCATCCCTGATGCTGCCTTCGCAACGGCAAGTGACATATTCATATCAATGTCTCTTTTAAGGGCGGCGAGCGTGTCGGAAGTCTTGGCGAGTTCTTTACTGGCCAGCGCCATGGCATCTTCCGGGTTGTCATTGTCGAGGAGATCCGTTAGTTGATACTCGTCTATCAAGGCGCTGCGGCTATCGTTGGTTACGAAGGCCTGCTTGATGTTCCTGTCATTGTTGAAATACTTGTAAGCCTCCAGTGCAAGTCTGCTTACGTCAATGGAGTCTGCGTCAATGCCGTACTGCTTGAGTTCGTAAGCAAGATCGGCACGGAGGTATGTCTCACCATCCTTGCATAACTTTGCGGCAATGTTGCGGATAGCATCATAGATTGTAGTTTTATCCTTTTGATTCATATTCTCCAAACTTTTTAGTCGTAAACTTATCTTCTCACCTAACTTCTGCCACCATTCGTGAAGTAGTACAGTTCCTTTATGGTGTTGGCGAGCAAGGTGTTGTTGCTTGGGTTGATGCGGAGGAGCTCTCCCTTGGAGAAGAGACCACCGCCGGATTTGATGATCTGTGGCATAGTATGATGTTTATTTAAGTTCTTTAGTTGATATGTTGCGTTTTTAGTTCTACTGCTCGTCTGTGCCGAAGCCATCATCGGCATGATCGCGAAGAGAAGAAAGAAAAGGCGTGAGCATACTCTCCGATATTTTGCCCACGTAGGTTCTCGCACAACCCGAATCAACAAAACAGCAGGAGCAGCCCACGCCATATAAGCATGGGCATCACTCGCTATCCATTGATTGATTCGTTTCAAAAATCCTGCCAACGAGCGCAATGAAAACGTTGTTTTCGAAGTGCCGAGGTCAGCTGGATTTTCTGTAAACTTGCGAGATTTACGTGAATCAAACGGCAGCGTGATGCTTGTCATCTTCATCCTCAATGTCCGGTGGCAGTCACTTACGACTGTCATTCCGATTGCAAACTTACGAAGAATATCGTTAGGATGCAACTTTTTGGATAAGTTTCTTGCCGCTCCTGCTGAAGTTTTTTCTTTCATGCGTTCTAAAATTTCTGCAAAGTTATGATGTAGGTGTGCCAAATACTGTCAAAGAGGTC
>CACYXI010000155.1 GCA_902778265.1 uncultured Bacteroidales bacterium
GCACATCCGCAACCCGCGTTCCAACGCTCAGATGCAGACTCGCACAAGATGGGGCAACATCATCGCAGTTTACAAGGGCATCCGTCCGCTGCTCAACTACGGCTTTGAGAACAAGCCTCGCAACCTCAGCGACTACAACATGTTCGTGAAGGTAAACATGCAGCGTACGCCAATCTACCTCACGAAGCAGTCAATAGCAGGCGGTGCTTGTATCGCTACTGCCTATCAGATTACGCAGGGCTCTCTCCCTTCTATCGTGACATCTGGCAGCGGTCAGAACATCACCACCGACATCAGTCTCGGCTCTGACGGTATCTCTGCATCAACCACCGTGGCTCAGTTCGCTCGCATGGTTGTCACGAACAACGAGCAGTACCAGTACGGCGATCAGATTTCCTTCTTCCTCATCAAGCAGAAGGTGAATGCCGAGACCGAGATTCCTTACTGCGTGTTCTCTGCTTCTAAGGTTATCCTCGATTCTGCCGACACAGAGACGAAGCTCTGGGACATCGTGAACAAGAACGGTTTTTCCGCGCAGGACGGGTGTCTCGGTCACAGCGGTAACGATGGCGATTGCGCCTTCTGTTGGGTTCACTCTCGCAAGATGGATGGCAAGACTCTCGTCTCTACCCAGAGCCTCGTAGCCAACAACTCTAAGGAGGCGGAGTATAAGGGTGACCTCGCGTACAACCTCGCGAAGAGCTCGTTCGGTGCAAGCGTGGAGAGCTTCCTTGTGCCAAATGGCGAGAGCACAGGCGGCTCAACCTCTGGCGGTGGTGACAACGGAGGCGGTGGCAATGGCGGTGGCGGCAACGACTCGCTCTAAGCGCACCTCCGGTGCTTGAAGCGTAAGCAACTCATTATTAACTAATAATCAGAACGCAAAGGCGCGAAGACGCAGAGATATTTTGAACACGGAAAACACAGAATAAACGAAATTCTTTCGTTCTTTTCGTGAGTTTCGTGTTCAGAAAATAGACCACAGATTTTTTGGATTTTAGGGATATTAATCACGAGCGTAAGCGAAATCCCTTTAATCTGTGCAATCTGTGTTCAGAAATAAAAAACTTTGCGACTTAGCGGCTTTGCGTTCACAAACACTCAGACCTATGAAAACAAAAATAGCTCTTGCAAGTTTCATTTGCGCAATAGGTTTCGGGGTGGCAGGATTGATAATTCCCCCAATGGGAGTGATAGACAGCAGCGTTCTAATCTTTGTCGCTCAGTTATTGACATTAACGGCAACATTCTTAGGTATTGACAATTACGTTAATCTTATAAGGAAAAAGTAATTATGACACAGGATAACAAAAACAAGTGGTCGATAATCATAAATATTGCCCTCACTACTATGACCGCGCTGCTTTCTGCACTCGGTTTCCATATAGTTTGATTTTAGGTTTCACCTAAATATTTTTAGTGTAAGTAATGCTCCGCATCGTGATAACGCGGAGCATTTTTGGTATGCATGGTATGCATAGTATGCATATTTTTTAGTAATACCCCATATACAAATTACAAATTACGAATTACCTGTTTAGTTTTGTCGCTCAGTTTTTTTTCCCGAAGAAACTAACTAAGTAATTCGTAATTAGTAATTCGTAATTGCCCACCTTTTCACGGATATATCTCTATATGGCTACTACCAGAATGTCCGTTCTTGATAACACGGATCTGGGTGGTGATACGCTCTGACATAGTGTCGGTATGACTGATTACACCGACCTTCTTGCCCTGGGAGGACTGGAGCATGGCAAGTGAGTCGATAACAGTGGCAAGGGTATCTGGATCAAGGGTTCCAAAGCCTTCATCGATGAAGAGATTCTCGAATGAGATGTTCCTTGATGATAATGCGGAGAGACCTAATGCCAAGCCAAGCGAGACAATGAACGTTTCACCGCCTGACAATGACGTGGTGTCACGAACATCATCAGCACGGTCATGGTCGATGACGCGAATACCGAGCGAATTGTGCACCTGCTGAAGCTCGTAGCGAGTGTTGAACTTGCGAATCTCCACATTGGCATGTTCGATAAGGAAACGGAGGGTGTAGCACTGGGCTATCTTGCGCAACGTCTTACCATCACCACCTATGGCATCGCATATTTCCTCCCATTCCTTCTTCAGCTTCTCTGCCTCCTGTCTTTGCTCGAACATACTGCCCATCAGCTCCTTAGCCTTGTCGTGGCTCTGCATACGAGCCTTTAGGCTTACCAGCTCTTCGGTGGAGAAGAGCTCAAGTTCTGACCTACGATTCTCCAATTGCTCTTTTTGCTCCGTCGGCTTCTTTTCCTGATGTGCCTCGTGGTTCTTCTTCTCGTTGCGCAGCATGGTTTCGGCTGAAGTCAGAGCGGTACTCAGCGACTTCTGCTTGGCACGAATAGCCTCCCAATTGTCCGTAGCATTATGGAGATTCTCAATGTCTTTTACGTCCAAGTGATGCTCATGCTGTTCATTATATGATGCAATCCAACGGCCTAAATCCTCAGTAGCTTGCGTGAGACTTCCCTTCTCCTTTTCCAGTTGAGCCTTTGTTGCCTGCAAGTTACCATTAAGTCCATTCAGATCCTCACGCAGCTTGCCAATAGCCGCCACCTTTTTTTCCACAGCATTATTAGCCTTAGTCCTGGCATCTTCGAGTTGCTTATCCAGTACATCAGGATCCTTGTCGCCAATCTCTTGTTTCAGGGCATTCTTCTTGCTATCAACATCACGCAATGCGCCTTCGAGTTTTTTAACGGCCAGATCTAATGCCTCCTTCTTCTCTGTTTGTTGCTGAATGAGATTGGCGGTCTTGCCCCTCTCTGTTTCGAGTTGGGTGTTGGTCAGATTCAGCTTATCTTCCGCAACCTTCTTTTGCTGGGCAGAAGTTTCGGCAAAGGTACGTTGCTCCTTCTCCGCAGATTCCTTTACCCTGCGAAGCCTATCCACGGAAGCTCTGAGCAGAGTATAGTTTCTGAGGTCGGCATCTGCCTGCCTCACGCTATCCTCAACCTCTGGCTGCTTTACCTTGAGCGCATCAACATCTTTTGACCAATCATTATGACGCTCTTTTATCACCGCCCACTCATTGGTCAGCTTCTCCATATCCTCGCCCAAGGATTTCAGCACATTCTCTATACCATTAAGCAAGCCTTGATTACGGCTTTGTTCCTGATTAAGCTTTTGAAACCTATCCTGCTGCTTGTTGAGCAGTTCTTTCTTTTCATCAAGAAGCTTTTTCATTTTGTCAACCACAGGCAAGAAGTCTTCCGGATTGTGATAAGGATGAGCCGTTGAGCCACATAAAGGGCAAGGCTGCCCTTCGACGAGATTATGGCGATGTAGCTTCCAGTCCTTGCTTGTCATAAGTGCATGTGACTGGGTAAGCGTATCAATCTCATTCCTTAATGCCTCCAGATTGAACTGTTTCAACTCTTCCGCAATGTCGCTATTGCGTTTTGTCAACTTCTGCTGCTGATCTTCGTTGGCACCTATACTGGCAGTCTTGGCATTGATGTCATCCAAAATGCGGATAGCATTGGTCAGGTCGTTCATGGTTCTATCAGCCTCAGTTTTTGCTTCTTGCAGTTTGTCAGCATCACAAGTTGAGAGCTTACTGTTCTCTTCATCAAATGCCCTTTGGGCTTTCTCCACCTTCTGGCTAATCTCCTGACTATCAAGTTCTATCTTCTTCTGCAAGCCATCCAATGCCACCTTTGCATTCTGACTCTTGGCATTAGCCTGTTCAATAGCCTTGGCATTATCATCAACAGCCTTCTTAGCAGCGCTCAATAGGCGGTCGGCTTCCGTTTTCTGATTCTTGATGTCGGCTACCACCTTACTTGCCGCATTAAGCTCAGTCTTTATGTTACGTGCATTAATGATATGAGGTTTCTGCATTTCCCATTCATTAGCAGCCATCTGTGCTTCATTCCGCAGTTTGTTCAGATTGCCCTCTTCTGCATTAATACTCTTCTGCATAGCATCAATACCGCCATCAAGCTTTGTAATATCCGCGCTATGCTTGCCGATATTAGTTTGCGAAGTCGTTATGCCCTTGTACAGATCCACAGCCTTGAGCGTAGAATCATGCAGATTCAATCTGTCGGCTTCATCCTTGATCGCCTCCAGATTCTGCCTTGCCGTAGTGAACGCCACTTCATACTGAGCAATGTTTGCAACGAGCTTTTCCTCCGTGGCATACCACGTAAGCGCCTCAGTCACCTTGCCAAGTTCAGCCTTCGCCTTTTGCTCTTCTTCTTGAAGCTGGGCAATGCGAGCCGTAAGCACAGGGAGTTCCTCTTCGGGGATAATATCCTTTTCCTGTGCCGAAAGGTCGGCTGCAATCAGATTGTATGCCGTTGTTGCCTCATCCCTTCTTTGCTTAATCTTCGCCGCAATATTGGTATAGACATCTTCGCACCCGATGAGCTTTTCCAACAGCTCGTAGCGTTCATTCTCCTTTGCAGCGAGGAATCCGGCAAACGAGCCTTGGGCAATGAGCACCGTGCGCAGAAACTGCTCATAGTCAAGACCTATGATGGTGGGCAAATCATTCCAGTCGGCTTGTTCCTCTGTCACTTTTCCATTAGTCGAGGTGATTTTATATAGAGAGGTAGAGGCATCATCATACTTTGTGCGCAGAAACCTTACATTCCATTCCGCACGATACACAGTACCGTTGTTGGCAAGAAACGTGAGCTTGCTATAGCCCATTTTCTTTCCGCGAGTCAGGATGTTGCGAGAGTCGGATGGAGCGAGACGATTCTTCTCCCCATTATCAAGAGTGCCAAAGATCTCAATGTTCTGTCCGCGCTCGCCTTTCTTTCGCGGATAGCGCGGAGCACGGTTATAGAGAGCCAGACAAATAGCATCGAGCAGGGTTGACTTTCCGCTACCCGTAGGGCCTACGATGCTAAAGATGGTGCTGTCGCCCAATGCACCTTCTTCAAATTCTATCACCTCTCCCTCTTGACGATCAAGTGAGGCAAGGTTGAGTATTTCAAGCTTTAATATTTTCATTGCGGTTGGTTTTAGAGTGAAGAGTTAAGAGTGAAGAGTGAAGAATTTAAGTTTGTATTGCCGTTTAAGGAAGTTTTATTAAGCAATCATATTTATTTTTTTATCAAGAATTAGAGAATTAGAGATTTTTGAATTAATGCGAAAGAGAGAAGGTTTGCTACTTACGTAGCATTTGGAATAGCCGTGATTGACAAGAGCGTAAGCTCCATTTCTCAAATTCTTATAAATTCAAAAAATCTCTAATTCTCTAATTCTTGATTATAAAAAAAATCTACACATATAATTATCTTTACGTATAAAAAAATGTAACTTAAATTCTTCACTCTTCACTTTTCATTCTTCACTTGAAGTGGAATCAATCAATTCTCTTAACATCTGCTCCTGATGCTCGGTCATTTCTGTCTGATTCTTAACCCTGAATGTTTCCTTGATTGTGTCAAGCGGATCACGGTTCAGGATGTCATCTATACTGTGAATCGTCTCGTTACCACTAAGGGTAGTAATATCAAGCGAAGGGATGATTTTTTGGATTTTGCACAACACGGCATTCTTCGTGCCAACAAGTTCCTCCAATTCCCTTATATCATCGTTGCTCACCTTGTCGAGCTTCACCTTGAGCACGAGATACACGAAATCATCGCCAAGCTTTCCCCCTACCCTATCAGGCAATTCTTCTTCCACGAGTTTCTTCAATTTCTTGATAGTCAGGGCATCATCATTTTCTGGAAGAATACGCAACTTATGCTGCGGAGTGTATTCCAAGAACTCCACTTTCGGTCGTTTTTCGGCTTCCATCGTGATAAGGTCAACACCATGATGATAATCGATTTCAGCAAACGACATTGGCAGAATGCTACCTGTGTAGCGAGCCCAATTCGTATTCCAGATATGCTGACGCTTATGAATATGCCCGCAGGTGAGATAGTCAGGATGATCGCTCCAATCCTCCATACTCACCTCTTCCTGTCCACCAATAATGATTTTCTCACTCGCATCCTTCTCAACAATATCCGCGCCCTTGGCATACATGTGAGCCATCATCAGCAGTTGCTTGCCTGCATATTTCTCACGCGCCCTTGCCATAAGCTCATGAAGAAAAGCGTTCACTCCTTTTGAATAGCTTGCATTCTGAACCACATCACTTCTGAGATAAGGCACGGTGAGAATCACCACATCATTTCCGTCCTTTCCATTGACAGGAATCATCAGATCATCGTAGTCGATAATCCACGTGCCACCCTCGTCTGTCTGTTGCCAAACGCGGTGAACCATGCCACGCACTTCTACCTTATTACGGGTAAGCAAGGCACGTGGAGCCTCAAGACGCAAGGCGGAGTCGTGATTGCCCACAGTAATTACGACCTGCATCTCAGGATAAGCCTGCGTGGCATCGGCAAGAAACTCATAGTAAGCGGATTGTGCCGCCGCCGACGGATTTCCATTGTCAAACACATCGCCAGCCACGAGCAGGACATCAGGCTTCTGCTGCTTTATCACTTCAAGAAGCCAGTCCAAGAAATGTTTATGCTCAGGCAATCTGTCATTACCATGAAACAGATTTCCAATATGCCAATCACTTGTAGCAATTATCTTCATCGGTCTTTCAGTTTTTATCAAATTCCACAACGCAATGCCCACTACGAGCATCATTCCTTTTAGCAACGGTAAGATTATGTTGTTTAAGTTATTCTGCTGGCAAAAATACAAATTATTTTTCAAAACTGCAAACAAAAGCATGAAAAAAATTGAGCCGAACCTGAAAGACATGAAATAACGTGCATTTACATTGATGTGCAATAAATAATGCGAAAAATTTTGTCGTGTCAAAAGTTTTGTGTATTTTTGTACGCAAAATTTAGAAAGTTACAACATATACTAACAATGATAAACAGGGAATTGATCGATCCAGCCAGCATCGTTGTGATAGGAGGATCTAATAATACACGAAAGCCTGGAGGGGCTTTGGTGCATAATCTTATTCAGGGTAAATACCAAGGGAAACTATACGTGGTGAACCCACATGAGGATGTTATTCAGGGCATTAAGTCGTATCGTGACGTGAAGGACATCCCAAATGCCGAACTTGCAATTTTAGTCGTTGTATCAAGATACTGCCCTTCTTATGTAGAGTACCTCGCAGCCGAGAAGGGAGTCAAGGCATTCATAGTCGTTTCTTCTGGCTTTAGCGAACTCTCCGAGGAGGGCGCAGAACTCGAAGCTAAGATGCACGCTACTTGCAATAAATACGGATGCTCTTTCATCGGTCCTAACTGCATAGGTCTGATTACTGCCAACTATTGCGGAGCGTTCACCTCGCCTAATCCTATGCTCTGTCCCGAAGGAGTGGATTTGATATCCAACTCTGGAGGTATGGCTCTCTATACCATAGAAATGGCTAAGGCTACAGGTCTCAGATTTAATTCCGTATGGAGTATCGGAAACGCTCGTTATACAGGTATTGAGGATGTGCTTCAGTATATGGATGAGAACTTCGACCCTGCGAAGGATGTGCGTGGAAAGATTCTGTATATTGAGAGCATCAGAGACCCAGAAAGATTGCTCCGTCATGCAAAGTCGCTCATTGCGAAGGGATGCCGAATAGCAGCCATAAAGTCGGGCAGTACGCTGAGCGGAGCACGAGCTACAAGTCATCATACTGGCTCTGCTGCCTTTGATGATAAACGTGCCGACGAACTTTTCCGTGAGGCTGGAATTGTAAGATGCTACTCCCGTCAGGAACTCGTGGCTATGGGTTGCCTCTTCTCTCTGCCAAGAATAGAGGGAAATCGCTTTGCCATCATCACTCAGGCAGGTGGTCTCGGTGTTATTACCGCCGATGCGCTCAGCAAGGGCGGAATGCTTGTGCCAGAACTGAAGGGCGAGGCTGCCGACGAACTCCTTGCTAAGCTTCATTGACTATTGCGACAAGCGTTTCGATGAGATTGACGCGATGATTATTTCCTACGGCTCTGCGGGTCTTGGCCCTATGGATGAATTGTTCGAGGCACTTCACCGTAAGCTAAGCGAGTGTCGTAAACCTGTCATTACCATCTGTCCGAGCCTCTTCACCGAGGCTGGAAACCTTGAGAAATTCCTTGCCAAAGGTCACGTTAATTTGCTCGATGAGGAACTGGCTGTGCGATGCGTAGTGCGTGTGGCTGGTGCCGTGAGCGGATCGTCAGGCCAAGAGTGCTTAGGATAGCGGCGACGCAGTTCCTTACGCACCTCGAAATACGTTTCCTGCCAAAAATTTCGCAGGTCTTTCGTCAGCTGCACAGGCTTGAAACCCGGTGAGAGCAATTCCATAAGCAAAGGCTGCTTACCATCGTTTACGGTAGGCGTATCGGTCAAGCCGAAACACTCCTGAAGCCTTACGCTGATCACAGGAGCCTCGGCACCCTGACGATAGTCGATGCGGATGCGAGAACCCGTCGGAACGGTGATGTGAGTAGGTGCGAGACGGTCGAGTGAAACCTGTTGCTCGTAGGTGAGCATACCAAAGATAATAGCGCTTAGGTCGAGTGACCTAAGCGTTTTTTTGTCTATCGTTCCTGATACTTGTTCGAGATAGAACGGAAGCCATTCGTCAGCCGTAGCAAGAAGTTTCTCGGTACTCACATCTGGCATTTCCAATTCGGGATGCCAATCCCTTACCGCCTCTATCCTTCGTTGAAGCGATGCAACGGAATCGGAGAAATCAAGGAGCGAGACACCACTCTTCGTCACCGCCTTGCATACCGCTTCTATTATCTGCTTACGGTCAGGCGACTGAATGTCGCGCGAGTCAATTACCAGATTACCAATACGTTTCTGACTCTGCGCAATGATTCGCTCCGTACGACTATCCCATTGTACGGTTGTATGGTCGTAGGAAAGTACAAGAAGTGAATCCTTGCTTATTGGCGATGCGAGGAAGATGCGACCAGAGGCAGCATTGAGCGATGCAACGGCTATCCATTTGCTTGCGGAGAGAGTATCATTAATATCCACAAAGGCATTGTCGCCACTCGACAGACGGAAATGTCCCGGAGTGCTCAGAGCCATACCTACACGCTCAGGATAGGCGAGGGCGAGAAGAGTGCCGATTTCGTCCTGAGAAGATACGGCATTATCCTCCTTACAACGAGCCAGACGGCAATATTCGGAGGCAATACGAGCGATGCGCGACCATTGTCCGAGCGTGCGGTTAGCCCTTGCCCTGCGCAGTTCGGTGATGCGTGTGAAAATATCACTATCGTCCGTGAGGTGAGAGAGCGGGTCTTTCTCTTCGAGCAAGGCGGCAATGTCGCAGGCAAGTGCCTTCTGACTATCATCGGTCACGAGAATACGCGAGATGCGTGGGTGACAAGGAATGCGCGACATACGCTTGCCGAGTTCCGTTATATTGCCGTTTCTGATAGCTCCTAACGATTCGAGCAAATCCTGTGCCTGATACACGTTGCCACGAGGTGGAAGTGTGAGCCAAGGGAGAGCCTCAATGTCACTCGCGCCCCAAGCTGTGATGTCGAGAACGAGCGATGAGAGGTCTGCATCAAGAATCTCTGGACGGCGACATTCCTGCATTCCGTGCTCTGCCGACTGCGCCCACATACGGTAGCAAACGCCCTCTGACAATCGTCCTGCACGTCCCATTCTCTGCGTAGCCATATCGCGTGAGATACGCACGGTTTCGAGGTGCGACATTCCGTTTCGCTTATCAAAAATCATCGTGCGGCAAAGACCAGAGTCAATGACGACCCTTATGCCCTCAATGGTGAGCGATGTCTCGGCAATGGAAGTGGCGAGCACCGTCTTTCGGCTTCCGTCAGGCGATGGGGCGATGGCTGCACGCTGTTCGGAAGGAGAGAGTCGGGAGTAGAGAGGGAAGATAGAAGAATCGTTGGGAAGTGCCTCTGCCACGCGCCTTATCTCGGCCTCGCCTGGGAGAAATACGAGGATGTCGCCCTCTTGCTCACGCTGGGCGCGGATGATGAGTCGGGCAACCTCATCGGTGGTAGGGAAGACGCGTTCTGGTGTAATATAGATAGGTGTGACGGGGAACATTCTGCCTTCGCTCTCAATGAGCTTTGCACCAAGGACGGTGCAAATGCTGCTTGCGTCAATCGTTGCCGACATGATTATTATCTTTAGGTCGGGGCGTATCAGATTCTGCGCCTCACGCACAAGGGCGAGAGCGGTGTCGGATGCAAGGCTGCGCTCGTGGAACTCATCGAAGATTACGAAATCCACCCCATCAAGCGTAGGGTCGCTCACGAGCATTCGGGTGAGGATGCCCTCGGTCAGCACCTCTAATCGGGTGCTTTCTGATACCTTCGTCTCAAACCGAACTCGGTAGCCAACGGTCTCGCCTACCCTCTCGCCAAGCAACGATGCCATACGCTCGGCTATCTGTCGGGCGGCGATGCGGCGCGGTTCGAGAATGATGCCCTTGCCCTTGAACGCTTGCAATATGGTAAGAGGTAGGACGGTTGACTTACCTGCTCCCGGAGGCGCGGTAATGACAACAGACGAGTGGCTGTCAAGGGCGGCATTTACCTCCTCGGCAATAGAATATGCTGGTAGATGAGAAATCTTTTCTGAATGTAGCATTTGCTTTGTTTTGATTGCAAAATTACTATTTTTTTGACTAAAAATCAATTTTTATGCGCTATTTATCGTGATTATTGTGGAAATTTACTATCTTTGCAACTTAATTCAAAAACAAACATAATTAATTATGAATATACTTCTTTGCGGTGGTGCTGGATACATCGGTTCACACACCGCCATCGAACTTGATAAGGCTGGTCACTCAGTCGTTGTGGTTGATAACCTCGTAAACTCAAACCCAGAGTCGCTCCGTCGCGTTGCCAAGATCATCGGTAAGGAGATTCCTTTCTATAAGGCTGACGTGCGCGATGCAGAGGCTCTCGACAAGATTTTTAAGGAGAATAAGATTGATGCCGTGATTCATTTTGCAGGTCTCAAGGCTGTGGGGGAGTCGGTTGAGAAGCCATTGGAGTACTACCACAACAACATGACTGGCACGTTCATCCTTTTGGACGTGATGCGCAATAATGGCGTGAAGAACATCATCTTCTCTTCTTCCGCTACAGTTTATGGCGACCCAGCTATCATTCCTATCACAGAGGAATGCCCAAAGGGTCAGTGTACAAATCCTTACGGTCAGACAAAGTCTATGCTTGAGCAGGTTCTTATTGACGTGCAGAAGGCTGATCCTGAGTGGAATGTAGTGCTGCTCCGCTACTTCAACCCAATCGGTGCGCATCAGTCAGGCACTATCGGTGAGAATCCTAACGGCATACCAAACAACCTCATGCCTTACATCACCCAGACTGCCGTTGGCAAGCGTAAGGAGCTTGGTGTGTTCGGTAATGATTATGATACTCCAGACGGAACAGGCGTGCGCGACTACATCCACGTTTGCGACCTTGCATCCGGTCACGTTGCTGCGCTGAAGGCAATTGACCGTAAGTGCGGTCTGGCTATCTACAACCTCGGTACTGGTCACGGATATTCCGTTCTCGATGTGGTGAAGGCATTCATCAAGGTAAACGGCGTTGACGTGCCTTACGTTATCAAGCCACGTCGTGCGGGTGACATTGCAACTTGCTACTGCGATCCAGCAAAGGCAAAGGCAGAGCTTGGTTGGGAGGCCAAGTACGGCATTGAGGACATGTGCCGTGACTCCTGGAATTGGCAGAAGAATAACCCTAACGGATATTAATGCTAATTGACAATTGAAAATTTAAATTGCCGCGGTGAACATTGCCATCGCGGCAATTATATTTTTGTTGGTTGGCTACCTCCCATTGTCTTATCCTACCAAAATTTTGCTTAATAGCCTGCAGAACTATCTTGCAAGTCCCATCCCGGAAATGGGATTTGGTACGGATTTGGCGTGGAATTGGAAGGGAGTTGAGAGTGAAGAGTAAGCGTGACCACCATCACCCAACACCTAACACCCATCACCTGATTTCCGAGTGCAAAGTTACAACATTCTCATTGCGGTTCACGAATGTTTTACAAACTTTTTTCTTTTTTTTTCTGAAAAGCAATAGGTCACATGTGTCATAAAGCGATTTTGAATGCGAAAAATCTCCATAATAATATATAAATTAAAATTTTTATATTATTATGAGTGGAAAAACACCTTCTCCTAATCAGGAAACCTAAATGACACACATGACACATATGACACACGCTGGTTCAGAAACGGAAAGACGCTACGTAGAACTTGAGCACCCTTATTTAGTTCGATTAGATCGACATTCAATAACATTCAGAGTAGCAAGGTCTATGTTCCTCTACCTTTTCCCAATCCATTAGTCGATAGTCTTTTGCTATGTCATCGGGGAAATCATATCCGAATATTCTTGATTTGTAATTATAAATTCCTTGGATGTTAAAGCATGAATCATAATCTATGCCTATAATACGATTGCCAATGATGGTCGTAAAAGATAGATAATCACCAGATTTGTCTTTTTGTATCGAGGTGTATGTGTTCGATTTTTTGTTGAAGAAAGGTTTGCAATCTTTAGACATCACCACCCATTCACTATTTCTCAACTGATAGTTCCCGTTTTTGTATTCCAATTCAGCCAATGTATCGGAAGATGAATAGATGATAATACGGTTGTCGTGCTTGCTAACGTGCAACGCTTCATTCTCGACAAAATCCAATTGGTATGAATTGCTCTCCTTGCATGAAAAGAGCAACGCACAGAATACTAAACCGATTATGATATTATATACTCTCATTTTTACTTTTTGTATTTGGCTCCGATATTATGCTTTATTGCGAGGATTTCGTAGTTCTTATTATAAATGTATTGACTGTTTAGTCGTGGGAGTCCTTGCTTGTCAAGTTGGTAAAGTGATGTTCTGTAAGTGTCATTGTCATATTTTCTTATCACTTTGATGATTGGTAAAACTAAATATGCCGCATCTTCGTATATTACAGTGTCTTTTCGCGTTGACATGAACAACCTACCATCTTCTTCATAATATGATGAATCATTGCCTATGATAAACTTTTCTGATTCTTTCTCAGAATACTTAACAAATATCGTGTCATTCTTCTTTTCTACAGTAATGTCTGGTTGTTTCTCTTGCCGAAGGATTGTATCTTCGTTGCAAGAGATTAGAAGAATCAGCAGACTCAAAAAATAGATGTATTTCATTTTTATGCAAATTTATAGCGTTTGTGATTGCAAAAGTAATTGTTTTTTATAACAAAAACAAGAAAAGTAAAGAGAAAATTTCTTTCGCACCTAATCATTTTTGTTAAAATCATAATATTTTTCACAACTAGCAGTTGTTTTCTCGAAATTTATTATTACCTTTGCAGCAGATAAAAAAGCATACTTATAAAGTTTGATAGAATCCTTGACAACAATTCGCTTTGGGCTGTTCGCTATGATGGCGCTAAGGACAATGCCCTTCAATTGCTCTTTGAGCAATGGAGTGATCCAGAATGGCTGGTTGACTTCTTTTTAGCGAATATGTCGGATTTGACATCTTATTTCAAGATTACTGATATCAATCAGGCTATTTATGATACCATTGATGACAGTCAGAGTATGCAATGTCTGATTCTGGACATTTCACCTAATGCTGATCTTGATAGGTTGTTTCGTCCGTTGGAGAACAGCCGAATCAACGAGATGCTTCTGGGTAGGGAGAAGGCAAAAATCAGAAACCGTCCGCATCATGCTTCGTGGTTCGCATCTATGCCATTAAGTTAGAGCCTGGATGTTATATTATCACAGGAGGAGCAATAAAGTTGACTCGTACTATGCAGGAGCGTGAGCACACCTTGATTGAGCTTAATAAGATGGAGGCTGTTCGCAATTATCTTCTTGATGGTGGTGCTATTGATGCTGACGGGTTCATGGATTATTTATCAGAGTTATAATAAATGAGGAGGTTCTTTTTATGAAACAGAATACACTTGATTTTCTTGAGGCGCATCAGAGTGAAACTCCGTCAAAATGGCGTGAGGAAGCAGAATGGAGGCGCGACAACTGGTCTTGGCTGCGTCATTCTCAGAAGATTGCCGTGAAAGTTCTATTGCAAATGAAACAAATAGGTCTGACTCAGAAGGCTTTGGCAGAACGTATGAACTGCACGCAGCAGTATGTGTCAAAAATACTGAAGGGAAAGGAGAACATGTCTCTTGAAACTCTTTCAAAACTGGAGGATGCGTTAGGAATAGACTTGATCTATGATGAAAAGGTCACATGTCCTGGTATGGTTGCAGAAGAGGCATTGATGTAGAAATGCCGTCATTATAAATAAAAATTTTAGGTATGAAACTTAGTAAACCGACAAAGAGTAATTCGCAGTACAAGGTGCTGAGGATGATTGCTCGTAATGAGCAACTAGAGCGATTCGACGGGAAGTTCGTGGCAATGAACCGAAAGTATAAGGATCACTCAAAGTACAACCGCAAGGATGCTAAAAGAGAGCTCCGCAGAGACCTGCGGGGCTCTTATTGTTTATATACATGGATGGCATCATGATTCATGACTCCATCGGTATTATGAATTTTTGAAAAAGAGGAAATCATGAAGAAAAAAACTCAAAACTCTTTGTGCTATGAATAATAATTCTTATCTTTGTGCCGAAATAAATACTTATTCTTGAACTTATGGCAAAAGGAAAGACAACTTGCAGGATATTGAAGGAGATTCGTAGGCAAATAGCTGAGGCGAATGACATAGAGTATGTGGTGGAGGAATGCCAGTATAAGGGTAATTGCAAGGGTACGTGTCCTAAGTGCGAGGCTGAGGTTAGATACCTTGAAAGCCAGTTGCACAAACGCCAGATGCTCGGCAAGGCTATAGTGGTGGCAGGGTTGTCGTTAGGTGTAATTCCAGCTATGGCACAAGAGGTTTCTGCCGTTGAGACGAAAGTGGCTGCAACGGTTGCTGCTCAGAGTGATGGTATTTCTGGTAAGTATATAATTAGAGGACGGGTTATTGATAATAATAATGATGTCGTAATAGGAAGCTCTGTGTGTGTACGTGATTCATCGAAAATGAAATATCGCTCAAATGCTGGTGTTGATGGGAAATTCGTTCTTGGAGTTGACACATTGCCTGTTAATGTGGAGATTGATTTTCCTGGTTATGAAACATTAATCTTTCAG
The DNA here is from genome assembly GCA_902778265.1 of uncultured Bacteroidales bacterium. Taxonomy (GTDB): domain Bacteria; phylum Bacteroidota; class Bacteroidia; order Bacteroidales; family Bacteroidaceae; genus Prevotella. The sequence continues at coordinate 15,161 of CACYXI010000155.1, forward strand.
GTAACAGAAGAAAATCACAACCAATTTTTCCTTGCGACTTTAGCTCCTGATGATGATCTCATAATAGGTGAAGTCGTCTATGTTAAGCGCAAAATGACAAAAAAGCAGAGACGGGAAGCAAAGAAAGCAAAGCGCGAGGCTAAAGTTGCCGCTACTGAACGCGGAAAGAAGAAAAAGAGTTATGTAACAATTGTGACTCCTTCTGATGAAAAATAAATGAATTGATTTCGACAAAAAAAAGAAACGGATTTATCAGATTTATCTGATAGCTGGCGCAGTATTGTTTGTGCAATTAATTTCAAATAAATCGGATAAATCCGTTTCCCTTATTTCGTGAACTCACGTTTAAATATGCTTTTCTACAATCCCTACGAGTCGTGTGAGGTTCTCCTTTGTGTTGGCTGCGAGTATGCCTGATGGTGTGGTGCAGGTGACTGGATTGCCGTGTAGGTCGGAAATTTTGCCTCCTGCTTCGGTGAGGATGAGGGATGCGGCGGCATAGTCCCATGGGGAAAGGAGATATTCGAAATAGAGTTCACAACGTCCCATAGCGAGGTAGCATAGCTCTGGGGCGGCAGCACCAAAACGACGGATGTCGTTACATTGCATAAAGGTGTCGCAGATGATGTCGGAGCAAACCTTTGCATATTCCTTGTGATAGACGGCGAGGGCGGTGCACATGATGCCGTTCTGGAATGGG
>CACYXI010000156.1 GCA_902778265.1 uncultured Bacteroidales bacterium
AGCACCTCACGCTTCTCTTCAGAGAGATTCTTGTTTGCAATGAGGAGTGCCTCGCTCTCAGTAACAACCTCAACCTCAGCGAGATTGTTGCTTACAAGTGTAGAACCACTTGAAACGATGTCGAAGATAGCATCAGCAAGTCCGATGCCAGGAGCAATCTCCACGCTACCTGTGATTACATGAATCTCAGCATTGATACCCTTCTCGTTGAGGAAACGACGGAGGATGCCAGGGTATGAAGTTGCAATCTTCTTGCCGTTGAACCAGTCAAGACCAGTATATTCTATTGCCTTTGGGATAGCGAGGGAAAGACGGCACTTAGAGAAACCGAGACGGCTAACTACCTCTGCGTCCTCGTTGCGCTCAAGATATTCATTCTCACCTACGATACCGATGTCGGCAACGCCCATAGCAACGCTCTGTGGGATATCATCATCACGAAGATAGAGCACTTCGAGAGGGAAGTTACCAGATTTTGCAAGCAGAACGCGCTTGCTTGAGCTAACCTTTATGTCTGCCTCAGTGAGGAGATCAATACAATCTTCAAAAAGACGTCCTTTGGACTGTAATGCTATACGTAACATGTTATATTTTTGTTATTTAACTTTTTAAAAAGGGTTTGAGGTTTATAGGTTTTCTGGTTTTTAGGTCTTTAGGTTTATGGGAGCTGGTTTTCTATTCTGAAAGCCTATCAGCGATGCTGACCTTATAACCTCCTAACCTTATAACCTTTTAACCTTACAACCTTATAACTTTTATCAAGGTGCAAAGTTATAAAAAAATCCCGAAATAATGTAAAGAAAGCAAGAAAAAAAGCGAAAAAAGGGAGTAAACGGTTAAATAGTAGGGTGGTGGTGTGTTTTTTTGAATGTAAAGCTTTGATTATGCAAAACCACTGTGTTGATTCAGCACACTGGTTTTCTCTTCATTTTAATACATCCCTCAAAAGGGAGCCCCAAATCAGGGCGTCCTTGGTGAGACCCTAAATCAGGGCGCCATCTATGGAGGGCCGTTTTGGACCCCATCCTCTTCAACTGCTTTTCTCTTCGTAAATCAAAGGACTCGGTAATTTGCCGCCCCCTTTGCTCTTATTACGTAAAACCATCGCCCCGATTCAGGGCGTTGGTTCAGGAGTCCGTATTTCAGGGAGTCCTCGGTGGTGTATCGTTTCGATACGTCATCCCTTTCAATAGTATTCCCTATAAGCGAAGCCGGCATCTCGATTTGCGATGTTTGTTAACGGTTCTGTTTAGTACATCTGATGGGGTGGTTTCAAAACACCTCATGTTCTTAGCAACTAAACCAATGCACTGATTCGGTGCGTTGGTTTGATGATGTCGTGTTTCCCGACGCCATTTTTTCTATTGCAATCCCGATAACAGTAAGCTGAGGTGGCGATTTATCACCCCTGCTTATCTGCTTTCCTCTCCTTACTCCATCTTCAACCCTTCCAGTAACTCCTCGTTGAAATACTTAATCCATGCTTCGTAAGTGTCTTGTGAGGATTGTATTGTACCAACGAGGAAGCCGGGTGTCGTTGCAAATTCCGAAAGACCACGATAATAGTACATCTTATGCTCGTTGTCTATCACAAATGGCATAATGCTGTTACGCAGACATTCACGGAATAATATTAGTCGCCCGACACGCCCATTGCCGTCTTGGAATGGATGGATGCTCTCAAAACGCCAATGATACTCGGCAAGCGTGTGGACTGTTACCTCTTTCTGCGATTCATACCACGCACCAAGTTTCTCTATCTCCTTTGCCACATCAGAAGGTTTGCAAGTCTCGCGTCCGCCCACCTCATTGGCAAGCCTTTTCCAGTCGCCTACGTTGAAATACTCTTTCTGTGCATCAGCAGTACAAGTCTTCAGAATCCGATGAAACTCCTTGATGATATTTTCTGATAAAGGTTCGTTGATGGTTCGCAGAAGGTAGTCGAATGCCACGAAGTGATTGTTTGTCTCAATGATGTCATCCACAGGCACAGCCTCCTGATCCTTAAAACCTATGGTGCGGGTCTCAAAGATATAACGTGTTTGCTCCTCTGTTAGCATGCTGCCCTCGATGCGATTAGAATTATAGGCTAACTGCACCTGAGTCTTGTGATAAAGGCCTCCCTTGCGTTTCGCCTGACATTCGTCTATGAGAAATTGAGTGAGTTTGTTCATACCAATGCGCTTCTTCTTTTATGATGAATTTCACTTGCAAATATACTAAAAATCTCTGGAAAATGCAAAAATTTACGCTGTTTTTTTACCGATTCCTCTCATTTTTTCTTGTATTTTTGAAAGAGATGCTGAACGAATCGTTCTGCGTCGGTATTAGTATTACCCTCTCTCCCTATTTTTCCTAACAGTTATGTGTTAGATTCTCGCAAATTTCCGTCATTAACGTCATTAGTCATTTTCGTCATTAAGCGAGTTGATGACGGGCGAAAATCGGCTATATGAGGGCGTATCAAAAGTCAAATTCATAACTTTGCAACTTTCAATCTGTAAGTCGAGTACGCTCAAAAAGTAAAGAGAAAGCCATTTTGTAACTCGAACAATCTGTAAGATTTTCAAAATGGCTTTTGACTTTTGATACACCCTCATATAGAGGCAAAAATCCCCCACGCACTTCCCTTAATGACGAAAATGACTAATGACGGAAGGGCAGAAACACGAAAAAATACCTTTCGAAAATTTATCTCTGTGTATCAGTAAGTTACAAGTGTAAAATGTAATTTCTTGGAAAGCAAGATGAAAAAAACATGTTACTTCGTGGTTTTCGGAGAAAATTGTTGTAACTTTGCACTCGGGATTAAGGTGTTGGGTGTTAGGTGTTGGGTGTTGGGTGATGGTGGACGCGCTTTCCAATCAAAGGCCACGAGGGGAAAGTAAATGAAAAATGAAAAGTGAAAAATTAGAAAATTCAAGTCGCGCTTTTCTGGTAATGGCCATACTCGAAAATGCTAATCTGTATTTTTCATTTTTCATTGTTCACTTTTCATTTAAGCAACTCCCTTGCAAGTCCGTACCAAATCCGTTGCAAATCCCATTCAAATCCCTTCCCTTGAATGGGAGACGATGACGAATAGCTATGGGAATCTGAACGCAGATATGCGGGAAATAAATGAAAAATGAAAAGTGAAAATGATTGTCCGCAATTACGTGACAGGCGGGCTGAAAGCCCAAAAGCACATAGCATAGGGCAACGCCCTATGTACAAAGTAGTTAGTACATTCGCCCTGTAAGGGCAAAAGCCCTAATAAAAATAAATGCTTTTGCCCCTTCAGGGCGAAATTCCCAACCTTCATCTACCTAGGGCGATGCCCTAGGCTATGAGCTTTTGCTCCTTCGGGGCGCTATCGGGTGATTGCGGATAATCGTTAAATGAAAAATACTTCGCGACTTGGCGCCTTTGCGTTTTTCATCACGCAGAGGCACAGAGACACAGAGAATAATTGGCTCTGCGACTTTGCACCTTTGCGTTTGAAAAGAAATAATTTTCGAACCGTAAATTACCGTTGATAGGGTTACTTTGTGTATATGTTCTCGATCTCAACGATGTAGATGTCGTGAAGTCCGCCGCCTGGCTTATCATTGTACCAACGTTCGAGGAGTGAGCGGTCGATGAAGCTGTCGGCTGTCATTGCTGCCTTGAAGAGCTTGCGGCAGTCGAGTGTCATACGTGCTTCGCTGAATGTTACGGCACCGCTCTCTAATGTCTCTGGAATAAGTCCCGTTGCCTCGGTCTTGTTGATGTCTCTGCCTGATTTACTACCGCATATCTGTAGAGCCTTGCGGTATTCCTCGCTGTAGAAGGAGAGTGTAAGACGGTCGTTTGCCTCGATAAATTCGTGAGTGTAACGCTCTGGACGGATGAAGATGAAGGCAACAGGCTTGTTCCATAGCCAGCCAATGCCTCCCCACGATGCCGTCATTGTGTTATATTTACCTTGAATGCCTGCTGTAACGAGCATCCATTCTTTGCCAATAAGGTCAAAAGCGTTCTCCTTTGCGAGAACCGTAATGTCTTGTCTTGTCATTGCTGTGTTATTTAAATTTATGTTATTTACTTGTTTTTTTGAGGAGTAATAAGGAGTACAAGACGATAGTATTTCTCGTTGAAGGTTGAAGTGATGAGAGTTTTTTACTATCAAACTTTATTCCTTAATCCGCTAACCTTATTCCTTATTCCACCAACCTTATTCCGCATATAAGACATTTGTCTTGTACTCCTTATTACTCCTTTAAAACATTATTAATCACGACCTTCTTTCCGTTGTGGATATAGATGCCGTTGGATGGATTATTGACAACCTGACCGTTGAGATTGTAGTATATGCCATCGGAGGTAGCAACGGTACGCTGAGCGACATATTTGATATCTGTAGAATTACTGTTAGGAACGAGCCATACGCCATTCACTTTCAGATTGTTATTCCAGTCAACCTTCAGTACGTGAAGGTGAACGAAATCGTCAATACGTGTCTCGTTTGATGATGTAAGCTTCGTCTTGAAATCGGCAAGCGGAATGACGATGCACTTCAGTTCATCATCCCAATATCTATCGTACTCATTGAACGAAACCTTTATCTCCTTCCATTGACCATGAGCTACAAGTCGGTTGGCAAGTATTCGCAGATTATTACCCCTACCCTTTATTATGATCTTATCGTAGCCGCTGATGTCCGCATAGGTGTCGTGATCAACATTTACGAACCCAGCCACAGCCATACCACCTCCTGCCTCGCGGTTCATGTTCCAATCCACATTGACGGGAGTGTTCAGCACATTGGCATTCTTGCCCGTACCATCCCACTTGTGAAAGAACTCCGTTGCCAGCGGAACCCATTCAGCCAAAGGCTCGAAATCATCAATCTCAAATGTGTTCTCTATCATAGACAATACGGTAGAGGTTCGCTGTGGGAAATACTGCTCATGAAGACGCTTACGCTCCGCCTGATAAGTATCGTCAACAGTGTAAAGCGTGCCTGGAGTCTGATATGGGTGCACATCCCTACGATAGTTGCCCCATCGTGCAGCCTCAGCATAGAGAGCTGTAGAAATGGTGTTGTAGAGGCTATCCCACACCTCTTCCGTGCTCTTGGCACCCAGCATACCATCATCGGCAAGAAGCTCCTTTGCGCGAGCCATGTATCTTTTGGCGAAATCACGGTTCTCAAGCAGATGATTAAAGATGCCAGTAGGTGAAGCATTACCGTTGTTCTTTGTCAGCACATTCTCGTTAGGGTTGTCGAGGATAAGCTCTGAATCCCAGCAGAGGAATCTGAATCCCTGACTCTCCTCACCCTTTCTTCTTATTGCATACCAGTTATGGTGATCCCAGTCGGTATTGCCAGCATACTGGTTGATGAGCATATAGTCGATGAAGTTATCAATATCGAGCAAAGCCTCTTGCGATGGATCGTCATTGCCCTCTGCATCCTTACCCTGAAGGAGATTGTAATACACATTGTCAGAAGCCTGGGCTGCGGTCTCTATCATCTTTTCCCAAGCATCGAGATCGCCCTCAGAAGCCTCGATATGATTACCACCCTCTTCTTCAATCTTTATCACATCAATGTCCTCTTTCTTACCGCCAAGATGATCCTTGCCATATCGGTCATTGACTCTCTCGCCGATGTTGTACAGTCCCCAGTACATTCCATTTAGGAATACATGAACGTACATAGCATTTACGCTCGTCCAACCCATCTTGCGCTGAATTCTTCTTGCCCATACATCGCGGGTGTATTGCGCTTTTTGGCGGTTTGATTCCATCCAATGCTGCCAACTATTGCCGAAATGACATCTTACAACCAACTGGTCGAACTTATCAGGCTCTCCTTCGCCAAATAATGGATAGCTCAGGCTCTTCTCGCCATACTCCTTCTTGAACACAAGACGGAACGAGTGCTTCGGATTCTTCTCGGCTACACGTCCGTGACCACCATGAAGACGCAGTCCGCAGGTTACGGATAGGTCGTGGTCGCATCCGAAAAGCTCGGCATTCGCAGCACGTGTCCAGCCGTTGCCGGTAGGATCACCTACAGGAGGACCGGTAAAGATATAAATACCGCCTTTTTGCTCATCATTCTCGTGAGAGAAGAGGTTATCCTTGTCGGTAACGATGCTAAGAACAGGAATCGACTGCAATCCCTCCTTTATCTTATTGGCAATGATAGGATCACTTGCCATCTCCTGATCCATTCCATAGTCAGCAGGGGCAATGCCCTCAATGGTAGTAAAAGCCCCCCACTCCATTGGATAGCCTTCGGGAGTATCAGACTGATGCAGCACATCGTCAGGAAAGAGATACGTGGCTGTGGTTACATTCGAGAGAAGTCCGTCAGAACCTACGACAGCCGTTCTGAGCACGGTATTGCCCTTGATGGATAAAGGCTCGGTATAGGCAGGACTTTCAGCCGTAGGAACACTTCCGTCGAGCGTATAGCGAATGGCAGAACCATCAGCGACGAGATTATCATCGTCAGTAATGGTCAGCGTGAATGGCTTGTCGTAGAAACCATGCTTCTGGCTCAGCTTTAGAGTTTGTGCAGTAGCCGCAATGCTCACGATAAGGAGCAAGGCTACGGATAGTAGATTTTTCCTCATATATTTTATAATTAGTTTTTAGGTGTCAGTTGAATGTGAGTGAAGAACGAAGAGTGAAGAATTTAAGTTACCTTCTTGACTTTTCACTTTTTTACTCAATGTTATTTTTAGGTTCTGAGTTTTTAGGATTCTTAGGTTTTCTGGTCGTAATGCTCATTGGCGATGCAGACCTCCAAACCTTATAACCTCCTTATAATATCCGAATGAGTGCAAAATTACAAAAAAAAATCGAAACAAACTATTTTATTTTGAAAAAATGAAAAAAAATATAGGTTAAAAACTGTATAATATTGCATTTTTTTGGAAAAAAATAATAACTTTGCATTCAAAAATTGAAAACCCTGCGCTGGCATAGAGTTTTTTCACTACATGCGAAGAAGAATAATACCACTATTAATACTTTCATTGTTCTGCCTTTGTGCATCGGCAAGACAGAGGGTGATACTTGTTACGATAGACGGCTTTCGAAACGACATTATGACGGATGCCAGCCAACCAGCACCTTTTCTGCATGAACTGATACAGAATTCGATATGCGTGCCGAATGTCATCGGGGTGAATCCTACTATGACATACCCATCGCACACAACGCTGGTAACGGGGTCAACTCCGCTTGAGCACGGCATTCATTGCAACCGTCAGTTTCAGTTCAATAGTGCCGAACCTGCTCTCTACCATTGGTATGCTGACAGCATCCGTACAAAGACATTGTGGCAGACGGTAAAGGAACGAGGCGGTATAACGGCTTCTGTCTTCTGGCCAGTAACCACAGGAAGTAAATGGATTGACTACAACCTGCCTGAATACTTCCCCACAAAGCGAGTCAATGTAAGTGGAATGGATTATATTCGTCCGGTATGCACACCGAAGGATATAATGGCAGAGCTTGAGCGTGAGGCAACAGGTCATCTTTCTGATACTACACTACGTGCCGGTTCATTCCAGTATGATGCTAAGGTGGCAAGTATGGTGAACTACATCACCAACCGCTACAAGCCTGACTTCATGACCGTGCATCTCGTGACAACCGACTACAAGCAGCATGATACGGGTATCTATTCCTTTGCTACCAAGCAATCATTTGCGGCTGCCGATCACGCCATAGGTCTTATACTTGAGAATCTTGAATATACGCACCAGAAGGACAGCGTTACACTTATAGTTACAGGCGATCACGGTTTTACGCAGGGAAGATACAGGTTGCATCCCAATGCCCTGCTCGTCAGCAACGGTCTGCTAAGTGAGCAGCCTGGCGGCGACTGGCAAGCGTGCTTCAACTCACTCGGGGCGGCTGCTTATATGTACGTCAACCCAAGCATGAGTGCAAAGCAGAAGGCAAGCTGCATAGAGAAGGTGAGGAAGATTTTTTCTGAACAACCAGACTCTGTGAAATCGCTGTACACCATATTGTCAAGCAAGGAGATAACCGACATAAAGGGCGATCCTACGGCTGCTCTCTGCATCGCACCGATAGATGGGGTAGGGTGTAGCAACAATCGTAAGGGCGACTTCGTCACACCATTCAAGGGAGGCTTTCATGGCTATGTATATCTACCTGATACAAATGCATTTGATCCTACATCGCTCATCATTCACGGCAACATTGACAAGGACGTCGTAAGTCGTTACGTCTCTGACGCCAACACTATTAAGCAAACATCCATCGCACCACTGATTCAGCATATACTCTATGGTGATAAGTGATGAATAAAACCTAAATATTTAAAAGTATTTAAGTTCTGCAAGCTCCACTTGTTTGGAGTAATAAGGAGTACAAGGAGTTTAAGGAGTACAAGACGAATGTCTTATATTCTGAATAGGACTTGGTTGAGTAAGTGATAAGGTATGATTGTTAAAAAAACTCTCATTCTTCATCAATTTAACCTTCAACGAGAAATTCTATCGTCTTGTACTACTTAAGCGACTTTAGGAGCGTCACTCCTTGTACTCCTAAAGGAGCAAGTTGTAAATTTGTGGAATATTAACAAATTTATTATATGAAGAAAATCTTAACAATCGTAATGGCATCATTCGCATTGATGTCTTCCGCACAGAATGCCAACACTGGTTCGGCTACAAATGAGCCTGCGTCTATCATGTGGATAGAAGACAAGCCTGGGCCGAGCTTCCAGCAGCACAAGACATTTCCTACTGTGCCTGATTCACTATGGAATGCACTCGCACAAAAAGACGGTGTTCCGTCGAGTATGAGTTGCTTTCTGCTCAAGGCAGAAGGAAAGACCATATTGCTTGATGCCGGACTTGGAGCACCATTTAGCCAACTTATGCCAAAGCTCGCAGAGGCTGGCGTTAAGCCTGAAGATCTTACATTAATATATATTACACACATGCACGGCGACCATATCGGCGGATTGCTAAAAGATGGTAAGGTGGTATTTCCTAATGCCGAACTCTACATCAACCGAGTTGAGGCTGAAGCTTGGAAGGCTATGCCTGACAACCGAAGTGCACAGGCAAAGAGCGTGCTGAATGCCTATAAGGATCACCTGCATCTGTTTGAGGCTGGCGATGTGCTTACTGGTGGCGTAAAGACGATTGCTGCCTATGGTCATACTCCTGGCCACACGGTTTTCCAAAAGGATAAGATTCTCGTCATTGGCGACCTTATGCACGGGGCAGCCGTTCAACTCAAACATCCGGAATACAACGCATCATTCGATATGGATCAGAAGGCTGCTATTGAGGCACGTACAAGAATTGTGAAATATGCCCGCGAAAATGGACTTACAATGTACGGAATGCACCTTCCAAGTCCCGGTTCTGTAAAATAACTAAAACAAAAAAACTTAATGCTATTATGCCTAATATAAAGAAAATCATAAATCCTTGGTTGGATATGAAAGGGTTCTGCTGCCCAGGCTGCTGTCCGACGAATCCGAAAGGTCTCCACTTGCAAGCCTACGAAGACGGTGACGATGTGGTGAGCTTCTGGGATCCAGACCCTCTCTACCAAAGTTGGAGCAACACGCTTCACGGCGGAATACAATGCCTCTTGCTCGACGAAATGGCTGGATGGGTTGTGATTCATAAACTCAGTACCATAGCCGTGACGAGCAAGATGGAAACGAAATACCTGAAGCAGGTCACTATGGATGGAGGAAAGCTTGAGACACGCGCACGACTGTCAAGGATGATGCGTAATGTGGCTTTCATTGATGCCGAAATCATTCAGGGCAGCGAGGTGTGCACCAAAGCTCAGATAATATATTTCTGCTCTCCAAAGGAGATTGCCAAGAAAAGATACGGCTTCACGGGATGCCAGACGATGGAAGTGGAAAAGGCAGAATGAATTAAGACAATTTCGATTTTCAAATTTACTATTTACTATTTATTTACTATTGGATTTATTTACTATTTTCGCCAATCACAAATAGTCAATGCCTACAGCGAGCAGAAATAGTACATAAATAGTACATGGTAAATAGTTAAATAGTAAAAAAGCTAAACAGGTAATTCGTAATTAGTCATTCGTATTTACAAAATGAACATATCCTCTCTCGTAGAAAACACCAGCGCCGTGGGTATGCCTGTGGAACATGGGTTGAGCCTGTATATCCAACTTGCCAACGGCAGAAATATCCTATTCGATATGGGACAGAGGCGATTGTTTGCAGAGAATGCCGATCGCCTCGGACTCGATATTTGCAATATTGATACGGCTGTCATTTCGCATGGGCATTATGATCATGGAGGTGGGCTTCGTGCTTTCCTTGAAATCAACAGCAAAGCTAAGGTCTATATACATAAGGATGCCTTTCAGGCGCATTATTCACTAAAGGAAGACGGACTGAAATACATCGGAATAGACAAAGACCTGCAAGATAGTCCTCGACTTGTAAAGTGCGGTTCTGTAACGAGAATAGACGACCAGCTT
>CACYXI010000157.1:0-1037 GCA_902778265.1 uncultured Bacteroidales bacterium
CATATCCTTATATTTACCTATTAGTGCCCACACTTTGTTGTCGGCGGTCTTTACAAGGACATGGTCAATTACAGGGTGCTTAAAGTCAAGAAACTGTTCAAGTTCCGCTAATGTCGGAATTTTGTCAAACGTCTTGTTCCTGTATTCTTTCTTTCTGAACACGTTGAATATAGGATATGCCTTTATAACAGAATCGCAATGGAAATCTTCAATATATTTCTCTGCGGTTTCCAGATACTTCTTGGTCTGTTTGTCGAGGTCGTTTATTCCCTGTGCGAACATGGAAGTGCATATCGCGCATAGGAATATGATAGTATTTAAGCGCTTCATAATTCTAGTGTTTTTTATAGATTATCAAATGGACTTTTACAGATTGTCATTTAAAATAACGCACAAATTGTTACTTTATTGTGTTTTCTTCTCGTAAAAACGCAAAAAATAGGGTGGTGTAATACTCTGAGACATAAAAATGGAAAACTTTTTTATTTTTCAAGGGTATTTCACCAAATTTCTACCTTCGCTTCTCCTCCGCTTCCAAGTCCGTTTCATAGAATTGACGAAAATGGGATTTACAAGGGATTTACTACGGACTTACATGGGAGGTACATTGGGGGGGATTACAATTACAATAATTGCAATAAAAACGGACATAGCCTATGGTATGTATGCCCATATTTTATTGTAATTATTGTAATTTGTAATTGTAGATAGATTTGTATCTGGCGCGAGGATAAATTCTGACTTATGAATTGTGTGCCTCTTTCAGCTTCTTCTCTAATTCTGCATCAGGAATATACTCTAAAACCTTTAATAAACCTGCAGAACCAGGTGCGATGTCAAGAACCTTACCATTAGGGTCAATGATAACAAAGGTAGGAAATACATTCACGTCATAGGCAGCAACTGGCTCTGAAGCACGTTGTGGGTCACTCCATTCATGATAGCTTACCTTGTGTTCTTGTCCTTCCTTCATCCAGTTCTCTTTCGTGTCATTATATATTGCAATGACCTCTGCCTTGTCTTTATTGCGCTTGTAG
>CACYXI010000157.1:1061-10045 GCA_902778265.1 uncultured Bacteroidales bacterium
TTTAAGCTCACGATCATAGAGAGTGAAGTCCTTCATTTGTTCTCCGACTTTCACTCTTTCGGCATATAGCTTCGCCTTTGTTTCTACTACAAGTCGATGATTCATGGCTTCCTGTGGGAATTTCTTGAATATCTCACGTGCTTTTTCCACGATTGCAGGGGTATGGTCATAAATAGATATCATCCATATCTCAGTGATCATTCGCTTACTGAATGGTCTGCTTGCCATGAAATCCAGTATAGCAGCATTGTACTTTTCTTTTCTCAATTCCTCGCTTTTTTGGTATGCAGCCCGAGCCTCTGGCATAACCTTGTCCTTGTCCTCCTGTGTTATCGTTCCTTTCATGGACTTCTCGGTTAGCATTGCGTTCAACAAAGTCCATTTGTTGTCTGCCTCATAAAAGTCGGGTAACTTTTCCTTAATGAACTGATTATAGGCATTATCTTCCTTCTGGTCAAAGTTGTCACTTTCTACATTCCAATAATTAACAGAATGCGCATCGTCACCGATAACCTTTATCTTCTTTCCTGGTTCTGTGTATATTTCGAGAGTAGGACCAGATTGTACAAGACGAACGATTGATTCTTTCTCCTTTTGGGAAATGGCGATACGAAATTTTTCATCTTTGACAATGGTTTCCTGCATTGCCTGTACGCCCTCCTGTAAAACCATAAAGCGTGTGCCATCAGGCATGTTTTTTGCGATACCTTCAATGATAACGGAATCAGGAGATACCGAGATTGAATTTTGTGCCTGACCTGCTATAGCGCATAGTGCAAGCAACGATGTTAGAAGATTTCTTTTCATTTTCTTTTGTTAGTAAAATACTAATTTAGTTGATAATCTTAATTCACCTACAAAGATACATTATTTTTTCATAACCCTAATATTTATTGGCGTAATATTATAGGATTTTAACTTTCGGAAGTTTGGAATAGCCGAAAGAGATCGGCGGTCGAAGGGACTTACTTTAACGTGAGTTCGACGAATTTATTCAGTTGTATATTGTTGACTATCATGTGGTTGAAAGAGCTCTGAACGTCGAAGAGGTCAGCCCTCGCAGTCTTGAATTCGTCGAACTCACGTTACTTTAGCTTGATGAGCCTTGCATCTCGGTAACAAGTAACAGGTAACAATAAGGATTTTTGTGTCAACGTATCAAAAAAAAAAGAAACGGATGTATCTGATGTATCTGAAAGGAAGGCTTGCGCCTTTGACTGAAAGTAAATCATCAATAAATTATATTCAGTAAATTATTCAGATAAATCGGATAAATCCGCTTCCCTTTTAGTTTCTCGAACTCGGGTTACCATAGAACTCAATCTTATAGCTGGTTTATGAATTGCGGGCATTCTCTAACTTCTTCTCAACTTCTGCGTCGGGAATGTATTTCTTTATTATCTCATAGAAACCAGATGCACTCTCTTTTATGTCAAGAATCTTACCATTTGGGTCAATGATAACAAAGGTGGGATATGCTCTTACGCCATAGGCAGCAACAGGCTCTGCTGAACGTGCGTGGTCATTCCATTCATGAAAGCTTACCTTGTGCTTTTCCCCTTCTGCCATCCAGTCCTTTTCTGTATCATAATATATTGCAACAACTTCCACCTTATCCTTATTGCGTTTGTAAAAATCATCAAGAACTGGTTTAGCCAATTGACATGCCACACAGCCAACGTAGGTAAACTCCAATATCGTATATTTTCCCTTGAATTCACTAAGCTGATGTTTGTAGCCTTTACGATCAAATAGGGTAAAATCCTTCAACTGATGTCCGATTTTTGCTTTGTCAGCATTTAGTAAAGTCTTTGTTTCTGCGACATATTGCTCATCCATAGCCTCCTGTGGGTATTTCTTGAATATCTCATATGCTTTTTCTACGATTGTTGGGTTTTTGTCAATACGAAGTATGTCGTATAGTTCTTCAACCATTGTTTTGCTGAAAGGTCTGTCCTTCAAGAAATCTATCATTGCAGCATCGTACTTTTCTTTTTTCAATTCCACAATCATTGGAAACAATTCTCTGAACTCCTGAGTTGCCTTGTCACGCTCTTCTTGTGTTAATGATGCATCGAAACGTCTGATGGATGCAAGCATTGCTTTGTTCTCCAGTTCGTAGTAATCCGATAGATTTTCCTTAACAAACTGAATATAGGCATTAATTTCTTTCTGCTCAAAGTTTTCGCTTTCTACGTACCAATTATGGGGAGCACATGCACCATTACCAGTAACCTTGATTTTTTTCAATCCAGGCTCCACATAGATTCTTAACGGATTACTCCCATAGCCAAGATAATAAAGTTCATCTTTCTTCTTTGGAAGAATAGCAAAACGGAACATTTCTTTTTTGACAATCACATCCTGATATTCCTTAAGATATTTTTCATCTTTTTCTTTGTACTTAATTTTAAAACACGTTCCATCTGGAATGTTTGTGACAACACCTTCAATGATAACAGAGTCAAGAGGTGCAGAGTTTGAATTTTGAGTATTCTGTGCCTGACCTGCTATAGCGCATAGTGCAAGCAACGATGCTAATAAGTTTCTTTTCATTTCGTTTATGTTAGTGAAATTATTTTATAATCTTAATTCGTCTGCAAAGATACATTAACAGTTCATAGTTCATAATTCATAGTTAGTGTTCGCCACCAACTATGCACTATGAACTATGCACTATGAACTATTTAAAAGTTGAAGTAGTTATTCGCGTTGTTGTAGCTGATGTCCTCAATCATCTGACGGACACGCTTCTCTTCATATCCTGTGAATGGGATGAGGCCGTTCTCTATGTCCTTGCCAACAAGGTTACAGAGTGTGCGACGGAAGTACTCATGACGTGGGTATGAGAGGAATGAGCGTGAGTCGGTGAGCATACCAACGAAACGGCTGAGAAGACCGAGTACAGAGAGGGCATTCATCTGCTTCTCCATGCCATCCTTCTGGTCAAGGAACCACCAGCCAGAACCGAACTGAATCTTACCTGCTACGCTGCCGTCCTGGAAGTTACCGAGCATTGTTGCGATAACCTCGTTGGCACATGGGTTGAGGTTGTAGAGGATTGTCTTTGCGAGCGTACCGTTAGAGTTGAGTTCGTCAAGGAAATGTGACATGGCCTTGGCTGTGTTGAACTCACCGATAGAGTCGAAACCGGTATCAGGACCGAGCTGTGCGAACATCTTTGAGTTGTTGTTGCGGATAGCACCATAGTGGTACTGCTGTGTCCAGCCTGAAGCGTAGTCCATCTTGCCCTGCTCGTACATATAAGCGTGCTTGTACTTACGCTCTTCCTGCTTTGTGATAGCCTCACCAGCGAGAGCCTTCTTCATGATAGCATTGATCTCAGCCTCTGTGTATGGCTCGTCATAGAACTCCTCAATACCGTGGTCAGAGAGCTTACAACCCATTGATGCGAAGAAGTCGTGACGCTTCTGAAGTGCTGCGTTGAGAGATGCGAAACAGCAGATTTCTGTCTCGCTGACAGCAGAGAGCTTCTTGATGTAGGCAGCCCATGTAGGAGCCTCGATGTTCATGGCAGCATCAGGACGCCATGTAGGGAGCATACGTGTCTTTGCCGTTGGATCGTCCTTCACGATCTTATGCCACTCAAGAGAATCGGCTGGGTCGTCGGTAGTACATACAACCTTTACATTGTAGTGCTCCATCATGCCACGAGGACAGAACTTAGGGTCGTTCTTTATCTGCTCGTTACAGTTGTCGAATATCTCGCGGGCAGTCTCCGGATTCAGGCGCTTCTCTATGCCGAAAGCAGTCTTGAGTTCGAGGTGAGTCCAGTGATAGAGAGGGTTGCGGAAAGTATAGGGAACGGTTTCTGCCCATTTCTCGAACTTCTCCCAGTCGGAAGTGTCCTTGCCTGTGCAGAACTTCTCTGCGATGCCGTTAGAGCGCATGGCACGCCACTTATAGTGGTCGCCCATGAGCCAGATCTGAGCGATAGAGTCAAACTTCTTGTTCTCTGCAACCATCTGTGGGCTGAGGTGACAATGATAGTCGATGATAGGCATCTTCTCAGCATGGTTGTGATAAAGATCTTTCGCAGTCTCATTTTCGAGAAGGAAATCAGGATCGTTGAATTGTTTCATTTTTTAGATTTAAAATTAATTATTTTATGTTAGTCTGACTGCAAAAGTACGATTTTTTTTTGAAATAATCGCATTTTTCCACGGAAATTTGCGTAAATACATAAATAATGATCATACGCAATTACGAGATAACGCCCTGAAGGGGCAAAAGCTACTAGCCCAGGGCAACGCCCTGTGGTAAATTGGAGGAGGTAAATAACACCCTGCAAGGGCAAAAGCACTAATATAATTATTACTGTCCGCTAAACAACTATATCTTGCATAATATCAAAAGATTTATGCAGAACAAGCCCTGTTTTTATCAAGAATTTGAGAATGAGAGAAGGCTGGCGCAGTATTGAGAATTAATGAGAAAAGAGAGATTTGCTACTTGCGTAGCATTAGAAAAAGCGTGATTGTCTGGAGCGTAAGCGACATTTCTCTAATTCTCATTAATTCAAAAAAAGAAATTCTCAAAATCTCTAATTCTTGACAATATTTTTAGCGGACAGTAATAAAAAAAGTTATTGTGACTCATAAAAGGCTTGTTTTATCGCTGTTTTTGCGCCCTGACTTATAATGTAGTATCAAGAGAGAATATGCTTTGGTAGAACCACGGAAAATGAAAACGAAATGAAGGCATCTCACTTTTTGCGAGATGCCCTCATTTATATACTTTGTTCTTTTTTAACGTGAGTTCGACGAATTCCTTCAGTTGTATATCATTGATTATCATATAGTTGAAAGAGCTCTGAAAGAGCGATACCTAAAAGGGCAGTCCGATAGGGCTGTTATATTTGTCGATATAGGGGGAATGAGGTCTGTAGGACCGACACCTAAAGTCTTCAGGTGTCGCACTTACAGCGCTCCTTTAATCACGCATCTACAGAATAACAGCCCTATCGGACTGCCCTTTTAGGTGGCGGGCTTTCAGCCCTCGCAGTCTTAAATTCATCGAACTCACGTTTTTTACTACTTTATTTCCCTTGGAGTTGTATTGTTTTCCTTCTCTAACAATAATGAACTTGCGTCCATTACTGCTGATTTCTTTTTAGATGTTTTAGTCGGGACTTTTTCTTTACGGACAGGACGCACAGGGAGTCCCACCAGACGAGGGTAGTAGGCAGAGACGATATAGCTTCGATAGTAGGCGTTGTTACAGGAGGTCGTAATGAGTGAACGAGTCCAGTAGTCAACTTTGATACCAGCATGTACGATTGAGGTATTGTTGCGATACCCAGCCGATGGCAAAAAGATAGACTTACCGTTCTTCTTGCTCGTTAACTTCCGGCCCTTGACACCATTCAAGGTCATAATATCGGCAGTGGTATAGTCTGGGTTATAAAGTTCCTCAAACTGTTCTAATGATGGCATACGCCAGTTATTTCCCCAGTTAGCAGTGGCTGCATCATCCTCTGGAAGAAGTTCTTTCTTGTTGTCAACTGTACCATAGATGCTGTCCGTACAATACTTGGTCATCGTACTATCTGAGCCGTTGCACCACTTGTATGTGCTCCATTTGTATGAGTCTTTAGGCTCACTCTCGCCCCATGCAAAGTAGTTGCCATACTCTTCTGGCTTGCTTGCACCTACGTTGCAGGTAGCCCATAGAGTTCCACTTGGAAGGCCGAGGTCAACATACTCGTGAGACTCGTTTCCTTGCTTTCCTTCTTGTGCATGGAGGTTAATACAAACAATAAGAGTTATAAGTGTTATTATCGTTTTTTTCATAAAGTAAGATAAAAAAATAACTGCTCAAGTGAGGACGGTAAGTGATTCTTGCCGACAACACCTGAGCAATTATCTATTCTTGGGTAGTTTTCTATTTATTAATACTCCTGCCAAGACTTGATGTTGATATCATCAAGGCTCATGGTGCAGAAAGCATGGATGAATGCAGAAGCGAGACGTGAGTTGGTGAGCAATGGCACGTTGAGGTCGATAGCTGCACGACGAATCTTGTAGCCGTTGCTAAGCTCACTTACAGAGTGGTTCTTAGGAATGTTCACAACCATGTCAATCTCCTTGTTGCGGAGCATATCAAGAGCCTGTGGCTGCTTCTCCTCAGATGGCCAGAATACCTCCTTACACTCGATGCCCTGCTCTGTGAGATACTTGTAAGTACCACCAGTAGCGAAGAGCTCATATCCGTTCTTGAAGAGTTCCTTTGCAGCATCAAGCATCTCAGCCTTCTGCTTAGCGTCACCCGTAGAGAGAAGGATTGTCTTCTTTGGAATACGGAGACCTACGGAAAGCATACTCTTGAGGAGCGCGCATGAGGTATCATCACCGATACATCCTACCTCACCTGTAGATGCCATATCAACACCGAGGACAGGATCTGCCTTCTGCAGGCGGTTGAATGAGAACTGACTTGCCTTGATACCAACATAGTCAAGGTCGAAGAGGTTCTTGTTTGGCTTCTCGAATGGAACACCGAGCATGATCTTCGTTGCAAGGTCGATGAGGTTGAACTTCAACACCTTACTTACAAATGGGAATGAGCGTGATGCACGGAGGTTGGTCTCAATAACGAGGATGTCGTTATCCTTAGCCATGTACTGGCAGTTGAATGGACCAGAAATATGGAGTTCCTTTGCAATCTGCTTAGAGATACGCTTGATACGACGAACTGTCTCGACATAGAGCTTCTGAGGTGGGAACTGCAAGGTAGCATCACCAGAGTGAACACCTGCGAACTCAACGTGCTCAGAAATAGCGTATGCGATGATCTCACCATCCTTTGCAACACCATCGAAGTCAATCTCCTTGGCGTGCTCGATGAACTTACTTACTACAACAGGGTGCTCCTGAGAGATGTTGGCTGCAAGCTGAAGGAACTTCTCAAGCTCCTCACGGTTTGAACATACGTTCATGGCAGCACCAGAAAGCACGTAAGAAGGACGGACGAGAACAGGGAAGCCTACACGGTCGATGAATGCGTTCATGTCATCCATAGATGTGAGTGCTGCCCATTCCGGCTGATCAACACCGATACGGTCGAGCATTGAAGAGAACTGGTCACGATCCTCACAGTTGTCAATATCCTTGGCAGTAGTACCGAGGATTGGCACGTTCTGGGCATCGAGCTTCATGGCGAGGTTGTTAGGTATCTGACCACCGGTAGATACGATAACGCCGTGAGGAGTCTCAAGGTCGATGATATCCATCACGCGCTCGAATGTCAGCTCATCGAAGTAGAGACGGTCACACATATCATAGTCGGTAGAAACAGTCTCAGGGTTGTAGTTGATCATTACAGAGCGATACCCCTGCTTGCGGATTGTGTTAAGTGCCTGAACACCACACCAGTCGAACTCTACTGAAGAACCGATACGGTAAGCACCAGAACCGAGAACTACGATTGAGTTCTTATCCTTCTCGAACTTGATATCGTGGGCAACACCTGCGTATGTGAGGTACAGATAGTTTGTCTGTGCAGGATACTCAGCTGCAAGTGTGTCAATCTGCTTAACATAAGGAACAATGCCGTAGCTCTTACGGAGCGCACGAACAGCAAGGGTAGCCTTGTGCATGTTGCCGAGTTCCTTCTCAAGACCTACCGCACGGGCAATCTGGAAATCGGTATAGCCATATACCTTAGCGGTACGGAGGAGTTCCTTACTGAGAACATTTATAGAGGTGCACTTGCGAAGCTCATCGTCGATGTCAACGATGTGACGGAGTTTGTCAAGGAACCACTTGTCAATCTTTGTTATCTCATGGATCTCGTCAACGCTGTATATCTTCCTCTGCATTGCCTTTGCAATGACGAAGATACGCTTATCTGTTGGAGCGTGGAGAGCCTCCTTGATATCAGGAACCTCAAGTTCCTTGTTCTCAACGAATCCGTGCATACCCTGTCCGATCATACGGAGACCCTTCTGGATAGCTTCCTCGAAGTTACGACCGATAGCCAACCACATAGTCAAGGGCAGGCTCGAAGAATGCGCTTGTTGTCTTTGTTACTGAGTTCTTCAGTTCGAAGAGACCATATCCCATACCGAGCTTTGCAGCTACGAAAGCAAGAGGATAACCTGTTGCCTTTGATGCAAGGGCAGAAGAACGGCTAAGACGGGCATTAACCTCGATTACGCGATAGTCCTCAGACTGAGGGTCGAAGGCATACTGCACATTACACTCACCCACGATACCGATGTGACGGATGATCTTGATAGCGAGTGCGCGGAGCTTATGATATTCAGAGTTTGTAAGAGTCTGTGAAGGAGCGATAACGATAGACTCACCAGTATGGATGCCGAGTGGGTCGAAGTTCTCCATGTTACAAACTGTGATACAGTTGTCGTAACGGTCACGAACAACCTCATACCAAGTTTGTTGAGTTCTTCCTCGTTGTCACAGAAACCAGAACCGAGACCACCGAGTGCGTATGCAGCACGGATGATGACTGGATAGCCAAGTTCTGCAGCAGCCTTACGAGCGTCCTCGATGTTCTCACAAGCCTGTGACTTGATAGTCTTGACATTGATCTCATCAAGCTTCTCTACGAAGAGCTCACGATCCTCAGTATCCATGATAGCCTGAACAGGAGTACCGAGAACACGCACATTGTACTTTTCGAGCACACCGCTCTTATAAAGCTCAACACCGCAGTTGAGGGCGGTCTGACCACCGAATGCGAGAAGGATGCCGTCTGGCTGTTCCTTCTGGATTACGCGCTCAACGAAATATGGCTGAACAGGGAGGAAATATACACGGTCGGCTACACCCTCAGATGTCTGCACGGTAGCAATGTTTGGGTTGATGAGGATAGTCTCAACACCCTCCTCACGAAGAGCCTTCAAAGCCTGTGAACCAGAATAGTCGAACTCACCAGCCTCACCAATCTTCAGAGCACCGGAACCAAGGAGAAGAACTTTCTTAATATTTTGATCTTTCATT
>CACYXI010000158.1 GCA_902778265.1 uncultured Bacteroidales bacterium
GAGGAGGAAGCGGCTAACAAGATGCAGAGGGCTTGCGACTTCATCGCTGCCAACTATCAACTCCGTTACAACGAATGGACGAAGCGATGCGAGATCTGCCAAGAGAAAGGGTGGGTGCCTATCAACGACCGCGAGTTTCACAGTATCTACTGCGAGATGAAGCTCCAGGGTATCAATCTCTCCGAGAACGACCTTCAGGCGCTTCTCAGCGCGAAACACGTCATAAAGAGCTATGACGCGGTGCGTGAATACCTCGACTCGTTGCCCGAATGGACTCCACAGGAGGGCGATGATGTGGAGAACGAGCGGTTCAAGGATGACCCCATACGCGAGTTCTTTGAGCACATACAGTTTGCCGACGATGAGAACCATGAGTTCTACATCCATTACATGCGCAAGTGGTTCGTGGGACTCGTAGGACTGATGCGCGGCACCATCGAAGAGCATAACCTGATGATAGTGCTTTCGGGCACTCAGCACATCGGAAAGACGTTCTTTGCCCGACACATATTGCCCCCAGAGCTTCGCGACTATCTCTATCAGGCTAACCCCTCACAGCGTGTGGACAAGGACTTCGTGATCTCGCTCTCCGAGTTCATCCTCGTGTTCCTCGATGAGTTCTCCTTCGGCTCTAATGCCAAGAGCGATGCGTATAAGTTCATCACCACATCCACCACGAGCAACGAGCGCGACTCATACGCCCGATTCCGTGAGCGTCGCACACGTCGTGCCGCCCTCATTGCCGCCACCAACAACAAGCGGTACATCAAGGATGCGGAAGGCTCTCGTCGCTATCTCTCCGTCGATGTGGCTGGTACGTTGAACATCTACGACCACCCTCTCTGTTATGCCCGTGCCTACGCTATGGCGAAGTATCTGCTTGCCAATGGCTACAAGACCAAGCCAACGGCAGATGAGAGTGCGGAACTGACCCGACACAACGACGAGTACATGGAGATAACGGATTGTGAGGAAGTTATCCGTGCATTCTTCCGTCCGCCTTTCGAGGGCGAGAAATGCCGTGCGCTCAGTGCAGGTGTGTTGATGCAGATGATGCGTATTCGTGGTTTCAGTGGCAAAGGGTATAGTTCTATTGAGTTAGGACGATCGCTCAGACGCATAGGCTATCAGCCCCATATAATAAAAGGAGCTGTCAAATATCTTATTGTGGAGAAAGACACAGAAGCCCTAAAGACAGAAGAAGCCAGTGATGCTCTTACCATACTTCATGATATTCAATCTTCATCAGATGCGGTTGGTGATAATGATGGTGTTGAAGATGTTGAACCGTTTTAAATTGTGAAAAAGGGGTGGGGGTGGGGGATGGTTCTTTAGGAGGTAAGAAAAAAATCAAAAAATAATAATGTAATATTGCATCTCTATTTTTCTATTTTTTCTGGTACTCATAAGGAAATAACCCCAACCCCCACCCCCTACTTGTGATATTGACAATTTTCATTTACGCGATAGGCGGGCTGAAAGCCCAACAAGCACATAGCCCAGGGCATCGCCCTGGGACATAATACCCCAATAAATACGCCCTGAAAGGGCAAAAGCTCTAACACGAATATATGCTTTTGCCCTTTCAGGGCGAATGAATACTATTTGTCATAATACCACAGGGCGATGCCCTGGGCTATGTGCATACCTTGCCCTTTCAGGGCGTCACTCGATGTTATTCGGTAATGCTGATGATCATTTATACTAATCCTCCCATTGCTTCTCGTATGCCGCCCTTATGCGGTCAGTCAGAGGCTTGAAATAATCAGACTCATCATGAATATTCATTCTAACCTCCTCTATATCTTCCTTGATCTTTGCTTCGAGCAGGTCGTAAGCCCATTTCTTTTTATAGGCAAGCAAAGCATATAATTCAGTATAGCCGATATGGTATTTTGATGCTATTACAATTTGATTGTTCTTTTTGGCCTTTATTATTTCATCTGTATTTAGCTTGAATAACATTGTCATTATCTGCTTGATGTAAGGCTCAAATTCATTCTCTGGATGCTCTATCACCCAATCAAGAATCTCGTCCCTGTTTCTGGCTTCTTCAATAGGATAATTGCTGTTATTTAAATCTTTATTAATTTGTTTCAGTTTATCAGCAATCAGCAACTTATCTATTGGGTTATTATACTTTAGAATAGTAAAAAGTACTTTGTTATGTTTTGTCTTATTATAATTGTCTTTGAAGAATTGATAATATTCGGGCTTGGGCTTTATTGAATCAACTATCCAACCGCAGCTTTCGGCAAAATATTCAAAATGAGGTGATTGAACCATCGCTTTCTCAAGTGTTTCCCTTTCTTCATTCGTAAATCTTTTATCAAAGTCCTCATAACTGTGCAGTTTTGCGTAACGTGCACATGATAGAGGGCTTATTCTTTCTTCACATCCTGCGATTGTTCTGACCGTATCAAAATCATCAATTTTTCTTAACGCTATCTGTACGGCTTCGTGAGGGTATTTATCTGTAATATGAATAAACATCGCCATTCTGACGGTTGGCGATGGATGATTACAGCAGATATGTATCAGTTCTGGAAGTGTCGCTATGTTCATCACGCTATCAATTTTTTTCCATTGTTCAGATTCAGAAGCGCTATTACCCACCACGCTGCTTTCTGCAATCTTGTCTTTCGCCACCTCAGACAGTATTCTTGACATTTCTCTGTGTCTCTTGAAGTCGTTGCATGAGTTTAACGACAATACAAGGGCGATGAATAAGCATAGTTTGATATATTTCATTTCTAACATTATTTTTAGTGTTTATGCCTGCAAAGTTAAGCGTTTTTATTAAGATACACAAATATCCCCATGATTTTTTACCATCCCAATCTTTTCCTCTCTCCACCCAATTTACATTATTAATGTTTCGGGTGTTTTGAATTGCCTGGAAGGCAACACTATGAGTAACCCCGTACATACGAGTGAAACGAGGATGTGCGGGGATTAAACCAATAATCCTTCTACTGCCTGGAAGGCAGTACATAGCGAAAGGTCATGCGTAAAAGCTAATCAGGTACAGCCTTCCAGGCTGGTAAGGATGGTGGCAGTTTTCTGTCCGAGGGCATTCTCTCCTTCGTCGAGTATGCACCTCGGTTACTCATGGTGTTGCCTTCCAGGCAATTTCGAACTTACGGAACTTGAATTGGATTATACTATACCATTCCTACGCAACCCTACGCAACTTGAAGCAAATGCCTGAAAACGAATAAAATACCCTTTGTTTTACTTGCATAATTCATGGAAATTTAGTATCTTTGTAATGTGTTTGAGAGAGAGATTTCCTTTGAAATCTCATGTGAATCCGATGATCCACCGTCGTGCCATCGCTCTTAAAACGCTATTCCTCTGCTACTGTAGCAGAGGTTTAGCAGAGCTCGAGCAGAGCTTTAGCAGAGGTGTAGCAGAGGATTAGCAGAGAAACAGCGTTGGATCCGCGCTGTGGAGGTCTCTT
This sequence comes from uncultured Bacteroidales bacterium, assembly GCA_902778265.1. GTDB lineage: Bacteria > Bacteroidota > Bacteroidia > Bacteroidales > Bacteroidaceae > Prevotella. The sequence goes on from CACYXI010000158.1 coordinate 3,464, forward strand.
CTCCCTTCCACAACTCAACGGAAATGCACCTTGCGGTGTAGAGCTTTGGAGAAAGTAAATTTCCAAGAAATTAAAGCCAGTAAGTTACACGTGGCATCCGCCGTTGGGGAAATTGAATTTTCCCAAATGATAATTTACTGAACATAATTTAACGTTAACTCGACGAATTTAAAACGCTACGCTTGGCTACATTAATTATCCGTAAATTCCCACGAATTATTCATGAATTTTAGCTAAAAAGAAAAGAATTAATGATAAATTCGTGATAATTAATGGGAAATTACTTCCCTGCGGTCAGTGGGTCTGCGACAAATCTCGTGTAGCTCCACGCAGTGGATAAAAGAATATGGTATTTCATCGAATTCTCGTTAATTTACTGTTTTAATTTCTTCGCAAAGCTCAGGCGCTACGCGGAGTCCTCCCAATTTACTTTCCAATAAATAGGAGCGTAAGCTCCGCAAGGCTGTTTTCTTTAATGTTTAATTTCTTAATCTCTTAATCTTTTAATTTCTAAAAAGTTATGGCAATACTTTCAGGACTCGTTTCTAACATGAAGGGATCGGCTGGTAGCCTTACCTTCCGTCGCTCAAGCGGCAGAACAATCGTTTCGGAGAAGATCACCACGGTGAAGGTGACACGTACCGAACTTCAGCAGCGCCACCGCACCAAGTGGGCTAACATTGTGCAGATGTGGAAGGGCCTTAGCAACGAACTGCGCGAGGCTTTCAGCAGAAAACTTGCTGGGCGCTCTGACTACAACATGTTCGTGCAGGTCAATATGCAGCGCCTCCCTGTCTATCTCACCAAGCAGCAGGTAACGGGTGGAGCGTGTGTGGCTGCCCCTTATCAGCTCACGCAAGGCTCGCTCCCTGCCATCGTAGTTACTGGTAGCGGACAGTCGGCTTCTACTGACATCGCCCTCGGCTCTGACGGCATCTCCGCATCAACCACCGTGGCGCAGTTCTCCCGTTCGGTAGTTACCAACAATACCGACTACCAATACGGCGACCAGATCACGTATTTCCTTGTCAAGCAGTTGGTTAACGCTGACACCGCGATACCTTACTGTCAGTTTTTCTCATGTAAGGTGGTTCTTGATACTGAGGATGACCGTAAGCTGTGGGATGTCGTTATGCGTAACGGTTTCTCGTCACAGGATGGTTGTCTCGGTCATTCGGGTAACGATGGCGACTGCGTGTATGCGTGGGTGCATAGTCGCAAGACTAACGGTATGGTGAAGGTAAGTCCGCAGACCTTCGTCAATGCCAACACCCTTCTCTCTGAATATACTGGTGATCTCGCCTATAACCTCGCCGCTTCCAGCTACGGCACCACCCACGATGTCTATCTCTCTCCTAATGGTGGTTCAGGCAGCGACGCCACGCCTTCCGGCGGTAGCGGTGACAACCCAGGCGGTGGAGGCGGAAACGATTCGCTGTAAAAAGCCTAACCCGTCCTTCCCAAAGGGAAGTCGGAGATTGAGTATCTCCGAGTATGTGTCAAGGCTCCCCCCCCCCTCACCCCCTCCAGGGGGAGTAGTTACGCTCTCTCGCGAAGGGGGGGAGGGTAATTTTTCCGTATATAATTTTGGCAGATGCAAATAAATTGCTATATTTGCAAGCGATAAATACGGTAAGTCATAGAAATGAACATGAAATTTATATCAAAATACTTGCGTTGGATGTTTGGTTGCTCTATTGTAGCCATGCTTATAAATCCATTGTTCCTCATTGTTGTACGTGTAGGTGATTTTATTTATGCCGAAGAGCCTATTCTCGTTTTATTTTATTTCATTTCCTATGTGATTGTCGGAAGTGTTGTTTGGTATCTGTTTAGGAACAAGAAATGGAAGACGCAGACATTTTGGATATGGTTGGTTGTAAATCTTGTTTTATTGGCACAGGTAATATGTTGGATTCGCACGATAGGAGATGGAATGACGGGCTTGATGTTTTTAACTGCTTTTGGTGTAGGTTCGTTGCTGTCTGCACTTCCTATCGGATTTTATTGTTATAACCATGAATTTGATTATCCTAAAGGTGGTTTCCCGGTTTATGTGGAACGTGAAGCTGTTTGCATGGGAGATGATTGTAATGATGATAAAAGTATTATGCTCAGTGTAAACAACATTGAAGATCTGGCAATACAATTGAAAAGGAAGTTTCTACCGAATTGTGCAGGTGATGTAACTTGGTTTGCTCACATATCCAATCTTGATGGTCCCGTTGTTTTCAAAATTGACATCCCTGTTTCTATGTTTGCAAAGCCCAAAGTGTATGATGTCTCACCGACAGAATGGCTTCACGAAGGTGTTTTATTGTATATGGAGTATGAACGCGGAAAGTGTAATTTGAAACGAAAATCACTACCCTATGGTCAGTGGGTATGCGATGAATCACCGTGTTCATAGAAAAATATAACCATAGATTTTAGGGATCTTAATCACGAGCGCAAGCGAGGAAATCCTTTAAATCTGTGCAATCTGTGTTCATAATATAAACTCTGTGTCTCAGCGTCTTTGCGTTCAAAAAATGAATGGAAACGGATTTATCCGATTTATCTGAATTTTTGATTCGTGATTAATATCAGATACATCATGTAAATCCGTTTCTGTTATTTTTTTTCGTGAGTTCCATGTTCATACAAGCTCTGCGAATCATCGTCTATGCGTTTGAATTTTTTACCATCAGGGATGAGATTGATAATTTTGGATGGTTGGCATTCTTCATTATGGAATTCGCATCCACATTTCAAATCAGAAGAAGCTAATTCTATGATTCTGAATTTATTCCAATACTCTGCTTTTTCGTAGTCTTTCTTTGAACCTTGAGGAACATAAAGTATGCCATATTTCTCAAAAGTATCTTCTTCTATCTTTTGTGGGATAGGGGAGAGATTGAAAACAATACCGAGTTCATAGCAGTCTTTGAATGCGTTTTTTCCGATACTTTTAACTGTCGCTGGTATGGTGATTTGTGATAGTCGGAAACACCAAGCAAAGGCTTCTTGATCGATACATTCTAACGAGTCGGGGAGGGCGATTTGGGTAAGTGCCGAGCAATTATAGAATGTAGAATTCTCTATTTTCTTAATGGATTTCGGGATATTTACAGATGTGAGGCTATGACAATGACTGAAAGCACGTTGTCCGATGCTTGTGACCGATTCTGGGATTTTTATAGTCTTTAGATATTCGCACGCTTCAAAAGCACCCATTTCAATAGTTCTTAGGGAATCGGGTAGGGTGATTTGGTCTATCAATGCGAAGTTTAGTGCAAAGGCATCAAGTTTTGTTATGGAATTAGGTAGCTTTAATGATTTAAGTCCTGTACTTGAACAAAAAGCTCCTCCTTCTATTGTTGTTACAGAGTTGGGGATATTGACCACAAGTTGCCTTAATGAGTCCGGGTCGGAATGTTTCGTAGTGGCTGTATCAATTACAGATTCCGGGGCGTACTTCATTGCCAGTTTCAGCCATGCTTTCCCTATTGAATCGGGTATTGCGAGAGCTGGAAACATCTCGTAAAGTATTTGGATGCTTGATGTATCTGATATTGCAACGTGTTCGAGTACGTGTGTTCCTGAGAATGCGTATTTGCCGATGGTTGTAACATCATATATCTGCCCATCCTTTGTAACGGTTTCTGGGATGTTGATAACACCATTATATGGATTGGCAACTTTTGGCTCAGTATAAATATACGTGAGTTTTGCTTGCTTTGTTTCTTCATTCAACTTATACGATAGTCCATCAATCATTACCTGCCCCCATAATGAAGGTATTGCTATCGTTATTATCGTGAGAAGGATTAATAATCTTTTCTTCATGAATATGATGTTTGTTGTTTCGTGATTTGTGAGGGCTGTAAGCCCGACATATAAAAGGGTAGTGCGTTAGCGCTACCAATAATGATAGGGTGGGGATGAGCGCTGAAAGTGCGATACCTATTAAATTATCGAACTTGCGTTATTTGTCATTCCCCATGATGAATGTTTAGCGTTTCATAGAAACAACCTCCCCGAATAATGTCGAAGCCTGTCACCTTCTGGTTATGCTGTTAGGGATTATAACAGAGTTTAAAGAGATGCACCCCACGAATGTGAACTCTTCAATGATTTTTACACGATTTGGTATTACAATAGAGATTAATGACGTACAGTCATTAAATGCCCATTCCTCTATTTTCTTTACACTATTGGGAATCTCAACAGAAGTGAGGGAATGACAATGTGCAAATGCATCTTCTGCTATTTTTGTTACTCCATCGGGAATGACTACATTTATTGCATCATGACTGCAACCGACAACGACCTTGCCCGTCTTGTCGAATTTCAAATAAGTGTTATTCTCTGTCATGAGTATATTGTTTTTGATTTTGTGATTTGCGAGAAGGGTAGGTGTCATGTGGTAAACCGATTTTATGCAAGTCCCAATTCTTTCTCACGTATGCGGACTGATTCGAGCCATTTATCTTTGAGTTTCAGGGTTGCTTCCATAGCAGCCTTGAATTCCTCATCGGAAGGTAGTGATTTATTTAGGAATCGCCAAATATTTGGGATGGAAAATGGAAATGGAATAAAACGCAAAGGCGCGAAGTCGCAGAGATATTATACAAGCTCAGTGTCTTAGCGTCTTTGCGTTCGAAATTATAAATCCGTTTCTGTTTTTATTCTGTTGGAGGATTTTTTGAAGATTATTCTACAGGATAAAACTTATTGTTGCATGATTCGATGTCCTTTCCTTTGAGACTGCGATATTTCTCGGGATGTCGTAATTCTACGAATTTCGTTTCTGAGGTTTTGAAATTATATACCATCTTGATAGGCTGCTCACCATAGAAGAAAAGATATGACTCTTTGCCGTTCTTGGGATTCATGCACATGGTATGCTCATAGTCATCTCGCTGTATTTTTCCGTCAATGACTTGGAAGATTGTTAGTAGTCGGTAATACTGACCATAACCACGCATGAAGATCAAGCAGTCCTTGTATCTTCCTCGGTATGAAGGGAGAAAAGATTCGCCATTAAATTTTGAGTAGTCGGCTTTTGTCGTTAGTCCATTTATAGAAACACGAAGCTCTATCGTGCTGTCATTCGTTTCTACAAATTCATAGCTGCTGCATGTATCGCTGGGGGCTTGATCCTTTAATGGCTTTATGGATGAGATAATTGCAAATGGATATTTCTCTTTGTTTGGCTGTTTGATGTCATTGTAGAAAGTGATGTTGACTTCTACTTTATCACCTTTCGAGAGGTTATTAGGGGCGCATTCGTTGTTCAGGCTGATGTAGTATTTCTGTCCTTTGTAAAGGAAACTGAGGGCGCTGTGAGGCCTGTATTTCAATTTCTCTTTTATCTTGGCAACTTCCTTGTCCGTTGATTCGTAGCCGATAGGATTCTTGCCATAAGATAGATATGTTACAGCAAGTGTCTTTTGGCATATTCCATTGGAATAAGTCAAGTTGCAGTAAAGGCTGTCGTTTTCGTTTTGCGCCCTTAATGATGGTATAGCAATTACTATTATCGTGAGAAGAATTAATAATCTTTTCTGCATGATTATGATGTTTGGTTACTTTACACCCCTGAAATCAGATTATTGTTTTTTGACTGGTGCAGTGAATTTTATAGATGATCTGTAGATTGGACGAAAGTTCTGGCTACTGTCGTTTCTGTATTGAAGGGTTAAAGCTTCGCAACTATCTATTTTGTTATATGCAACGAGTACTTTTGTAGTTAAGTCCTCTGAATAGCCTCCTTTGTAGTTGATCTTGTCGAAAATGAATTTGAGTTTTTCCTGATCGTAGAGATTATCGTCTCTTGAGTGGATGAAAACGTATTTCTCACCGATTTTGATGTATCTGTGAGGGTAGCAATCTACGATTCTAAATTCTCCGCCATCAGCAAATGAATTTCTGAATGCCACGTCTATACGGAATACCTCGTTGTCCCTGTTCTCGTATTGTTCATCTTCATCATTTTGTTTTGTTTGAAAACAATACTCTGGCCATATTATGAACACATTGCATGAGTCGTGTTCTGTGACATAGTTTCTTATTTCGCGCAGGAAGCTACGCTTCATGTATGTGGTATCAACCTCTTCCAAAGGGCTTGTCGGCTCTATTACAGGCTTGTTTTCTTCCTTGCATGAGGCAAGGAGGAGGCATAGTAATATAGGAATGAGGGCTTTGAGGGTATGTTTCATTGTTTGTTGTCTTTATTTGTTCTTTTGTTTCGTTATTATCGTGCGAAGGAATTTACAATCTTATCTTCATGTATTTGATAAGATTATTGATCCCATTACCAATGCGCTGGCGATGAATACTATGACATAGATGCTAATTGCAACCAATACTTTCGTTATCTTGTTGTAGCCATGCCAGTTTTTTGATTTGGAAAATATCGTAATAATAAGGCTTCCAAACAAAAGGGTTAGTATTGGTGCGAAAAAGAAAAAAATGACAACCCCCATAGTTGTTTGCTTTATGGCTTAATCTTGCGAAGTCAGTTCGTTGTATAAATCCACGGGACCAAGATTCCACATCTTTGTGTCTTCTTGTTCCATCTGCTTATACAAATCAGACTTATAGACTTCCTTGATGGCATCTACAAGACTTATGTGCTTGTGCTTCTGTATCATCCCTGCCAACCAACTTACTTTAGATGGTAACAACAGATACAGATTGCTTTGATTTATCTCGCCTATCATCATATCCTTACCTCCTTTGCTTCAATGAATGTGAGACTGTCTGCGTTCTCCTTTCTCCTGATATTGATAAACTCGTCAATGTCTTCAAGAATCCATTGATGGCTTTGTGTGTGGAGAATTTCAAAGTTTTCCTCTAAATATTCGAGCACACCATATTTGTCAAGGGTATTCATGGCTTCTTCGCCAGTCATACCTTTGGCATTCTTGTATTGTTCTATGCAGAACGACACGAAATAGGCGATATCTTGCAGTTTTCTTTCTTCCATATTGCTATTCCGTTGGCAAAGATAGTAACTTATTTCGTAATCGCCAAATATTTGGGATGGAAAATGGAAATGAATAGAACGCAAAGACGCTGAGTCGCGGAGTTGTTTATTTCTTTGAACTCGGATAACACGGAATTAACGGAAATTTCGTTTTTTTAGTGAGTTACTTCCCTATGGTCAGTGGGGCTGCGACAAATCTTCGTGTTCATGAAAATATAACCACAGATATTCGGGATCTTAGGGATGTTAATCACGAGCGTAGGCGAGATAATCTCTTCAATCTGTGCAATCTGTGTTCGTGAAAGAATCTCTGTGTCTCAGCGTCTTTGCGTTTGAAAATTGAATAGAAACGGCATTATCCTTTGCTCTCAATGACGTATTTCTCTATGTTTCTGGTATCATTGGAGAAATTGATGCCGATAAGGAATACAGTCTTTTTATCCATGCTGAATGGGAGAGGATAGTCCTTCTCTCTTATCTGTAGGAGCGCATCTTCAGCCGTACCGTCAAGTTTGAACTCCATGACGTAGGTGTAGCTACGAGTTTTTATCAATAAGTCGATGCGACCATTGGATGTGTGATATTCTGCCTGAGTGTAGAAGCCAAGCAGTTTGAATAAAACCCATACGATGTTCTGGTAGTGGTTCTCGAGATCCTTCACCAGTTCGTATGGAGTATCGGCAAAGAGTGATTTCATGCGTTTGCAGAACTGCTCTGCATTGCCACTCTCAATGTCTTTTACGAAAGCTCTTATGTCGAATGATGATTTGGAGTTGGACTTGGATAGATAGAACGGGGCAAGGAATTTGATGAATCCTTTTTCTACCTCCTCGTTAGGGAATCCAAGTGTGTATTCCTCATATTCCTTGTCATAGTCTTTTATGGTGAGATACCCACTCTGATAGATGACAGGGATAGGGTTGGAATTATTGCTATCTATTCCGTTCAGTTCATCGGCTGTGGCATTGGCAAACTCCATGTTGTATAGATTCCAGTCGTGTTGCTGGAGAAGTTCGATGAGATAGGTAGGTGTGCCGGTAGCAAACCAATAGCTGCCAAACTCATTCTTTGCAAAAGTGTTGAGTATGCTAAAGGGATTATACATACCCTGACAGCCTTCCTTGAAGTGGTAGCCGTCGTATCTTTTTCGTAGTTTGTTGATGCAGTCTTCGCGAGTGATTTGTTCTTTCTCAGCCAGTTGGTCAATGGCATCGCTGAAAGTATTGAGCAGTTCTTCCTCGGTAATGCCACAGATGGAGTTGTATTTGGCATCCATAGAAATGTCGTTGAGGTTGTTCAGGTCGCTGAAAACGCTGATCTTACTGAATCTCGTAACACCTGTAAGGAATGCGAATTTGATACAGTCGTCCATTGACTTCAGTACTCCGTAGAATCCTTTGAGAATGCCTCTGTAAGCATCTTGTAATTCGGGGTTGCCAATAGCCTGAAGCAGAGGCTTATCGTATTCGTCGATAAGGATTACGACGCGCATATTGGTCATTTCTGAGGCGCGTTTTATGATACCTTGGAAACGTAGTCCGAAGGAGGTCTCTGAAGCTCTTGTACCGTAGATTTCCTCTTGCTTGCACAGAAAATCATTTAGTACACCTTCAAGTTTTTCGGGAGTGTTGTATTGTTCTGCATTGAGGTCGAGCTTCATGACGGGGTATTTCAGCCATTCCTTTTCCTTGGTTGCGATGAAAGTTCCTTCAAAGAGTTCTTTCTTACCGCTGAAATATTCCTGAAGCGTGGATAGGAAAAGAGACTTACCGAAACGGCGAGGACGTGAGAGGAAATAGCAATTCCCCTCATTAATGAGATTGTATAGGTGTTTGGTCTTGTCAATATATACATATCCGTCTTTGCGAAGTTTCTCAAAGCCTTGCACACCTATAGGATATTTATGTGAATTCTTTTCCATTTCGTTATTTTTTTGCAAAGATAATACATTTTTTGCAAAATGCAAATATTTGGGATGGAAAATGGAAATGAATAGAACGCAAAGACGCGAAGTCGCAGAGTTATTTATTTTCTTGAACACGGAAATCACGGAATTAACGGAAATTTCGTTTTTTTAGTGAGTTACTTCCCTATGGTCAGTGGGGCTGCGACAAATCTTCGTGTTCATAAAAACATAACCACAGATATTCGGGATTTTAGGGATGTTAATCACGAGCGTAAGCGAGAAAATCCCTTGGATCTGTGCAATCTGTGTTCGTGAAAGAATCTCTGTGTCTCAGCGCCTTTGCGTTCATTATTAAATATAGAGGGCTACTCTATCTCTTTCCAGACGAAAGTATAATTATTTGTGGTTTCTTTCTTGATGTTTAGAGGCGTAGAGGTCAGACTTGAATTGGCTTCGACCCCTGTAATACAGCCGTCTGTAATCGTGTATGTGTAGTTGTTTTCGAGCGCAGATGTGATTGCCCCACTTATGTTCATCATTAATTCCTTTGCAGGCAGATGCTTTGATAGCTTGCCATAGTAGCCCTTCATGAATAGATTCTCGTTCATGTTGGTTTCGTAGGTTACTCGCTGCCCGTAATCAGCAGTCAGTTCCGATGGGGTGAATTCCGTATAGGCAACAACATTCTCTTTTGGGGTTGCTTGCTCTAATTTCACCATATCACCATCTTGCCAGCGGTATATATAGTGCGCTTTTCCATCGATTGAAGTAGATGCAAGTTTGCCTTCCTCATCATATTCATAAGTTACGCAACGTGCTAAATCGCCATTGATAGTGTAAAACTCTTCTTTTACAATCAGTCCTTTGTCGTTCAGCGTATATATGTTCTTGGATAGTGTGCCTACTCTTTCCATGATAATTTGTTGCTCACTATAGGTGTAGGTGTATGTATCATCTTTATTATCTTTACTAACGATATGTGATATCAGTCTGCCTTGCTCGTCGTAGGTGTAGTTTGATGTTGACTGACTGCCGTTCTCAGGAACGTCTTGCAAGCTCTCCAACACGTATTTTTTCGTGGTGGACTGCTCGCTGTTGTCTTTAGAGAACACAACGTTATCTGCCTGATCGGCTGTGTATTCGGCAACTAAAGTGGTGCCTTTGTAAATCTTTATGGTCTGGGCATCGACGCTTATGCAAGCGATGAGTGACAATAGGGATATTATTGTTTTTTTCATAATGATTTGTTTTTGGGGGGTAAAGGTTTTAAGGTTTTTTGGTTATCTGGTCGGAAGTTTTTGGGGGTTAAAGGTTTTAAGGTTTTTAGGTTATCTGGTCGGAAGTTTTTGGGGGTTAAAGGTTTTAAGGTTTTTAGGTTATCAGGTCGGAATGTTTTTGAGGTTTTATGGTTTTTAGGTTTTAGGTTGAAACGCTCATTAGCGATGCAGACCTCATAACCTTCTAGCCTCATAACCTTCTAACCTATGAACTATGCACTAAAAAGAAACTTCCTTTCCGCTGGCATCATACTTCTTTCCATTCTTCACGATGATAAGTTTGCCACCAGAGATGTATTTACCATTCTTAACTACCTTGGAGTCGGTATTTATACCCTCTATTTGGGTGGTAGTAGGCTCTTTATAGACTCCGAAGGTTACTTTAAGGCTATTGTCGTCGGTGATAGGGATAGTGAGTTCTGGTGTTGATTTGCCCGCAAGCGTGAGGATTGCAGTTCCGTTGCTGTAGGTTATCTTCGGCATACTCTCAAGCTTGTAGCAGGTGGATTCTCCATCTACCCAGACATAGATAGCATCGGTTTCCTCTGCATGGATATAGGTGCAGAGAAACAGGGTTAAAACTGTGAGTAATAATTTTCTCATAATTGGAAACAGTTTAAGATTATTGTGATTTATATTCAGTTGCAAAAATAAACAAAATATCTGAAATAACCAAATGTATGCGTGAAAACAATGCAACGCTAATGTTAAATTTATGGTTATTAATATTTTTCCTCCCATAGTGAGACATATAATGCCGCATTAATAACACATTAATCTCGCATTAATTTTTTCCTCGTATTGGTTTTTCAATCTTATAGCTTGAAAAATAGTGAAAATATTTTGCAGGTTCAGGAATTATTACTATTTTTGCAATCAGATAATAACATTTTTATAACATTGTGCATTGAGATACAAGGAAAACTTGTAGATCTTTGCAACCTAAATCTTTTTTTATAACGTGAAAAGAACTACCATTTTATCACTCCTTTTGTTACTTATGGGAGTAGTTCTGCCAATGAAGGCAGACAATGTAACTGTTAACGGTACTAACCGTTCGTATAACGTGTATGCGCCAGCAGATCTTGGCGAGAATCGTCCGTTGCTTATCTTCTGCCACGGCTATAATCAGGATGCCAACTGGATGCAGAATAGTGAGTTCAAGAACGAAAATGTGAGTATGGAGGCTGTTTGTGATACAGCCAAGTTCGTCGTGGTATTCCCT
>CACYXI010000159.1 GCA_902778265.1 uncultured Bacteroidales bacterium
TCACTTGAGAAGCTCTGGAATCTCACGTTGGTCTTCTTAGGGCTCATGTTGGTATTCGTCGTCATCGGCCTCATCGCCTACACCATCCTCGCATGGAGCCATGGGTGGAAATACGTGGTCATCTTCACGATGGACAAGAAGGAACTTGTACACCAACAGATGCCCCATCAGGTGAAGAAAGCCCAGGTATTGGGAGCATTGGCCGCAATAGTAGGTGGAGCCACCGCTAACCCAGGAATGGTAGGCACAGGCGTGCTTGCTGCCTCGCGCACCACTTCGAGGTCCACCCTTGTCAATGTCAAGAAGCTCGTACCCGTTCGTTGGATGAACCTCATCAAAGTCAGCCAGCTGCTACAGAAGAATCGCGTTTACGTACCCGATGAAGATTTCGACTTCGTCTATGACTTCCTCTGTCAGAATTGCCCCAACGCCGCCTATCGCCCTAAGGGATAATTCGAGAGAAAAACATACAATCGACTCACAAATGCAGAAATTGTGAGTCGATTTTCTTAATTTGTGAGTCTTCGGACGAGTATTTTTCCTATATTTGCAACATATTAACTATCTATTATTCATTAAAATCAATTAAAGATGAAAAACTACAAGACTTTCATGAGCACTCTGATGCTCTTCGTCCTGTCATTAGTAATGGCAGGCTGTGATGAACAGTTAGACAATCCGTCAACACCAGTTGAGGCACCTCAGGAGACACCCACCCTGACGGTAACAGTATCAGACTTGTCACTCAGCGTTGGCGCCAGTGAAGTGCGTGCAGCTGTATCCAACTCAGATGCAGTCATCACCTACAGTTCTTCCGATCCCAGTGTTGTCAGTATCGATGCCAACGGCAAAATCACGGCATTGGCCGCTGGTACGGCAACCATCACGGTGTCTGTTGCAGAAACTGCCAAGTACAAAGGTGCCACCGTATCATTTAAGGTAACCGTTGCTGACGTAAAGCCATTCGACAAAGTTACTTCATCTGATTTAGGAAAGATCATCGGCAGCGACGGTTTGATTTATGCCAACAAGAGCGCTGTCGAAGCAGCCGGCAAGACAGGTATCGCCATGATTGTCTATGTGGGCGATGCAGGAACAGCCGATGCCAGCAGCACTACCTACAAAGGCTTGGCCATCGCGCTGACTGATGCCAACACTAGCAGCATCGTCTGGGCACCAAGCTATGTGTGGGAGGCCATTGGACCTATTCCGTTATGGCTCACGAATGACAGCAAAGACGCATCACTGGATATACGTGGTATCAGCAACACCGCATACCTCGTGGGGAAGGGATCATCCTATGAAGCAGCTACAGCAGTCGACAACTATAACGTACCGACACCTACAGGCACGAGCGACTGGTTCCTGCCCAGCATGGGCCAATGGTACCTGTTCCTGCATGGCATGTGCGGATGGACTTGGGATAGCACAAACGTTCTCCCGATAGCTCTTGGAGATGTCGATGACAACCTCAACGCAGTGAATCAGAAGTTTATCGATGCTGGCTACTCTTCCGCCGAGACCGTCTTTGAGGAAGGCCAGTACTACTGGTCGAGCACTGAGGGAGATGCATCTTACGCTTGGTACGTTACATTCAAATACAAGCAGGATAACGGCAACATTATGTGTGGAGGCAATGGTGGTACCTATCATTACAAATGGAAGGTAGACTACCTTGGAAATACCAGCCACGTCCGCGCATTCCTCGCCTTCTGATATAACATAACCATTAACATTAAAGTGGACAAGGCAGCATTGTCCGGTTGTCTTGCCCACTTTTACGGAAATTAATAGATTCTATAACAAAAACAATTAAACTATGGGAAAAAAATATCTACTCAAATCTAGTCTGGTATTCGCTCTATTAATGGCTTTCTGCATCAAGGCCTTGGCTCAAGATGACATTCCTAAGGAGAGAAGCTATTTCTATATGGAGAACGGGAAGACGAAGGCCTTCAAGGCATCTACCCGAGCAGACGACAAAAAACACTGGGCGTTCAAATCAGTCATCGAGAACTGTTTTGACACAAAGCTGCTTGGCAAAGAAGCATGGATGATGACAGCTGATGGAGCAACGAAACTGAAAGTCACCTTTGAATATACGAACAACGACGATAGCTATAACATCGCGTCGTCAGACGTTGAGTTCTGTTTCTATAAAGGAGATGACTTGTTTAATGATGAATATACCGCTCTCGACGCCGATCCTAAAATTGTCGGAACCTTCACAAAGGAGGAATCAAAAAAGGCAGTCACCCTGTATTTGACGGCACCAGAAGCATTCCCAGATCCCGACATTTCGTGGTACGCATACTATGTGATTATCAGGTTGAAACTTGAAGATGGGAGGACTGCTGCTGCAGCCAAGCAGATCGGCGTCACCCGTAATGGTCTTTTCCTGTTGCATGGACTGAATAGTGATAGGATGTGTTTCGCCCCGTATAGGGACTACTTGAGGAATACTGCCAAAATCTATCTTTCAAGCCAGATATACGTTCAGGACTACAGTTCATCTAACACCAGCTCCTTCTACGATAATACGCACAAGAACAATGTCGTGAAGAATGGTTTGCTAAAGCTTAGCGAGAGTTTGTTCAAAGCCGGCATAGCAAGCACCAAGTATGATATGATAGGTCATAGCATGGGCGGTATCCTGGAGCGTCTCTACGTCCAGGAAGTCGATGACGAGCACACAAACAGGCTGATTACCCTGAACACGCCTCACTTCGGATCGATTTTAGGTAATATATTCATAGATTATGATGAGTTCCGACAGACTCCAGGCGTGGGATACTACAATGCTATACAAAAGTTCAACGAGCTACTGGATAAAGCCTTTAGCAGAGACCGAAGCATGCAAGCCGTGAAAGATCTTGCCAAGAACAGTCCTGCCATTCAGAGGCTGGCGTCGAAAAGGGAAGCATTTTATGGAATACCTGTGTGCGCTGTAGGCTCCGAAATTAGTAAATGGGGACTCACATTTGCTATCAAGGAGGGGTTCTACGCCATTTTCCCAAAAATAGCCTCTTTCCTCTTTGACGCGAAACCCGGAACGGGGAAAGCCTATCTTGACAAGCAAGCGGAAAAAGGCTCTGACTATGTGGTCTCTGTGGAAAGCCAAAAGGGCGGATGTGAATACAGTTATATCTATAAGGGAGGTTACACTCAGGCCATGCATTGTCATGTTACCGAATGGAATATCATTCACGAAGAGCTGACAAAGCTGCTGACAGCTACTGATACCTACCACATCTTCAGCACGGAGGGATTTGGGGATATACCTTCATCCGCAGGTACCAGAGCAGAAGAGGAGAAAATAGAGCTGGTCAAGAAGTTTGAAGAACCCAAGTCCACCTCTTTTATCAAGATTGAAGCAAAGAAAGTGGATGGTGCCGACTACACCCATGAGCTGAAGCTTACCACCAGCAGCGATATGATGACGAAAGTAGCCTTCTGCATGCTGAATGAAGACGAAATGATTGCCGACTATGAAAAGGACGAGATGCATTTCAATATGAGTGGTTTCGAAGGCGAGAAATGGATCTATGCCATCGGTCGCACAGACTACAATGCGCTGGTGATAGATTCTGTGAAGGTGACACTGGGAGGCACAAATGGCATCAAATCTGTGGAGAACGACGAAGAGCTCCGATACACTGTAACTGGGAATAGCCTGAATATCCAGAACCTCAGTGAGCCTTATAGCATCGGCGTGTACAATTATGCCGGCCAGATGCTGTCAGAAATGAGGAGTAATCCAGCCCACTATTATACACTCCCCCGCAGCAAGGGACTCCTGATTATCAGCATCCGCTCGAACAAAGGCAAGCAGTTCCTTAAAGTCATGTCTAAGTAATAGTATTCACCCTAAAATATGAGACAATGAAAAAATATATTTATCTTTTGGTAATGGCATGCTTTGCCATCCAGCTTCAGTCATGCTCGAACACCGATGATGACACTGTGTCACCAAACGAGCCCCAGCAGGACTCTCAGTCCAACTACAAATCATTACCAGGTTTACTCACCAGAGGCGAGATACTTGATGGCATAAATAATGGTGAGATCTATGGAGGTAAAGATACTGACCCTGTTGAGGGCAAAACGTTCTACCAAGAGTCCACCTCAGACGTCGTTATGGTCACTGCTTTAGGCAGCTTCTCCACAATAGATCAGGATGGTAAAGTGGAATATTACAATAATCTTGGAGGAGCAGTGCAAACCAAAGAAGGAGGCTCGTTCACGATGACTGCCAAAGGAAAAGGCCTGCATATTGAAGGTTCTGGCACCTCCCACCCTCAAGATGGATTCACAATTTTTACTAAGGTATCTTTGGACATAGATGATAAAGATTTGCTGAAGACCAGTGAGGCTACAATCAAAAATTTCAATATGTCAACAGTTGCTGATGTGACTATGTATGGCACAAGCTTTATTATTAATACCCATCTTGCTGCTACTGACATTCCGATGGTGGAAGATGCCGTTATATATACACACTGGAAGGGCGGAACTATAACGGATTATACGTACTCTACAGAAGGGCTCAGTATGTCTCTCTACGACAACCCCGCCAATTTCATTGAAGTGTGGATCACATTCAAGGATGGCGCTATTGCGAGTACAAGAATAGGATTATAAGCAACAACCCTGAAACGGGGGAACAGGCACACACTCTGAGATGTGCCTGACTCCCGTTTTCTACGTTTCCCCGTTTCTCTTGGGAATAATAGAAATCCTGTGCGGCTTAAAAAAATAAAAAGGAAGAACTGATTATAGAATTTCTATTATAGAATTTGTATAATTGTTCCGACCGATTCATGCAAATATGGATCTGCAGGTTTTATTGGTGTCCTGATTCCAGAAAATAAATCACCCCGCTGTCATCGCCGTCATCGTCATCGGCGTATAGCGCGTCCGAAATAATACCCAGCACCTTGGTCACATCGAACAAGATGCTGGGTTTCTTCATTATGTCTACTCTTTAGGGTATAACTTAAATTCTATATAATCATTCTTATCTGAAGCATAAGGAACCATTTTTGTTCCATAATTATATTTAGGACTTGATGACATATCTTCTATTAGTTTAACGGCATTAGAAACTGCCTCTCCTTTCAACCTAAATACATGGTATCCTTTTCCGTCAACTCCAACATATGGAATTTCAGATTCTATATCTATAGTGTTTGTATAATCACCATAGTCATTAGTTTCATCATTTATTGTGAACGCACTGTAATCTTCACGCAGTCTGTCAGAAGCAGAAATTGAAGTTATTATATATGTAGATAAATCATCTGGATTACTTGCTGCCATATGCACTACTAATTCTTTATGCTCAGTAGCCTTAAATGGTCCTTCGTATGCATCCATATATTTATATTCTTGAGTCATCGTAAAGGTAATATCTTTGTTCTGCTTTTGCATATTTGGGTTATGAGTTATTAAGGTAAAATCATCTCTTTCAGACACCCAACTATCTACGCCAGGTACATAAATATTTCGCCAAAAGAATTGATGACTGCCTTTAAATTCACTATTTTCATCATAGCCGTATGTGGTCTGCTGTAGATTTTTTACGGTAACACTTAAATCTCCAAAAACAAATTCTCCAACAGGTACAACTTCACCGCCTCCAGACTGTGTGATGGGAATAGCCTTGAAGGCTACTTGATCAAGAGATTCGACATTTTGATAATCTGTTCCAAAGGCATAGATGACAGCCGTACGATCTTCTCCTGTCTCGTTAGGAGCTACCTTGACGGTAATCGTAGCATCGTCATTAGCAGTAGCTGTCAACCACGAATCATATTTCTCGTCAGAGGTGACACCACAATATTTGTAGTTCTTGATGTCAACCTTTACAGTCTTCTCACCACCCTTAGCATCGAACAAAAGCGAGGTTGGGCTGACACCAATTGGTGTTAAATCTGAAGTATAGGCATCCTGTGTGTACTTGAAAGTCTTTGTGACGGCTGGTTTGGCGTCGTTCTTATCCTTATAGCCTTCCAAGGTGAACGAGCCTTGACGCTCCTTATCCTCAAGGTTAGCTTTGGCGTTGACTCTCACATGGACACCTCTGCCGGCGCTACCGTTGATCTCCAGCTGTACATCGCACCAGTCTAACTTCTCCGTTCTGGTCAGTTTCACATATTTACAGTTGGTCAGCACAATGGCTGTTTCAGAGCCAGCTTTGCATTCAAGCGTGAAGTTCGAAGGATTCAGATTGATATATGGCTCAATGCCGCCCTTGATGATAATATTATTCGTGCCTTCCACGAGTGTGACCCGCTTTGTCAGACGTTGTCCATTCTTCTTAATGACCGTAATCATCTTAGTACCAGGCGTTGTAGCTAATGAGAAATGTCCGTCGTAAGTGGGTGTACCAACATGCACCTGACCTGTGTTTTCGTCAGTAATAAGGATCATCTTTCCTTCAGAGGAGAAATCGGTCTCGATATTAAGAATGGCCAGATTGTCCTCCTTCGCCAACTTATCCTTCTTTTCCTCCGCTGCTTCAGGGTCGTCGCCAGCATCATCCTGATCTTCGGTACACTGTTTTACCACCCAGCTCAGCATTTCTTCTGCGACCTGATCAACCAGTTCCTTTTCGAGGCTATCATCGTCGCCAAAGGCATCACCAAGGGCAGTTTTGAGGTTGTCTTTTAAGTTATTGAGAATATGTTCATTCCAGCCTTTCCAATCGGGCTTACCCTGAACTGTTTTCAACATCAGTTTTAGCCTCGTGATTCTATTTTCGATAGCATCGCTCCACTCCATAATCTTAGATCCCCAGCCGCCTGCTATCTTATCTACACCAGACAGATAAAGATCTCCTGCTGCCACAGCCACCTTACTGCTCACGCGATAGGCTGAATTTGCATATTCAGCCTTACCCGTGAATGCAGCAGTTGCATAATCACCAACAGCATTGTTTGGCTGGTCAGCCATCAATATGCCTTTATCTCGCCAGATATGACTGATATTTAATGCATAACTGGTCAACTCACCGTTATTCAACTTATTGAAGAAATCCTTCGCATCCTTCGCGCCTATCTTTTTGGCATACTCTGGTTCTTGAGAACAATAGAAGTCATAAAGCTGCTTCTGTGCGTCAGCATTACCATAGGCATTGATTGAAAGGAGCACATCGTTTACTTTTTCCTGCTCTTTTTTCGCCTCTGCTCGGCCCGTGAAGAGAATATCCCTGAGATCTCCCAACCAACCACGCGTAGCAGACGGTTTCATGACTCTGGTTTCGTCAAGCCGTCCCAGTGCAGCTTCATATTCTTCCTCCTTACCCAACATATCTGTAAGAAGCTTCATGGTTGGACCGACATCGGTCTTGGGACCAACGCCACAGAAGGGTTTGTCTCCCTCACCGCCATTACTGAGCATCTTGACAAACTCCTGTCGCACGCGTTCCACTTTTAACAGAAAGATCTACCACCAAGTCCAGGTCGGCTTCTTTGACATCGTCATCGGTCACCCAGACATCAGGTTCTGGCACTTCGGTTATAACACCGCTGTCAGCATCGATGATCAATTCATCATTCGATTTTTCGCATGAGGCAAAGCCTAACAACAACGTCATTAAGCCCATCATGCAAATGGTTTTCTTTTGAAATCTTTTCATAATACTCATGGTCATCTTTGGTTTTAATGATTAATATTGATTGTCGCAAAAATAAGAAAAAAAGAGATATATCGACTCACAAATCATGAATTTCGACTCACAAATCATGAATTGTGAGTCGATTTTAACATTTCACCATGAAACCACGGAAAAGAAACACTCTCTGAGATGTGCCTGACTCCCGTTTTAATAAATCACCCCGCTGTCAGCGCTGTCATCGTCATCGAAGGCTGCGGTGAGGGGGAAACGTAACATTTGAGGGGTGTATCCGTATTGTTTGCTGCGGTGAGGGGGAAACGTAACATTTGAGGGGTGTATCCGTATTGTTTGGCCCTTGAATCCGTATCATTTGTGGGTGTTTGTCAGCGTTCATGGGGGTGTCATCAGCATCGTTGTCTGCGCTGGATGGGGGTGTCATCGGCATCGTTGTCAGCGCTCATAGGGGTGTCATCAGCATCGTTGTCAGCGGGTGCGCCTTGATACATGTAAAGATATTTGATTATTCATCACACAACAGACCGGGCTATGGATGGTGTGCTTACGGAAACTGTTCTGTATCAAGCAGTTTGGAGGACACCTAGGAAAAAACGGCGCGCTGGGCAGGAAAAATTTGCGGAATAACTAGGGCGCAAATTTGCTACTATTAATGGGCGCAAATTTTAGTATTAATCGTAGCAATCGCCATCATTAATACTTTCTAGCATAGATACGAGAATTGTAAAGAAAGTTACATTCAACAGGAAGAATGATGGCAACCGATGACAGCAAATCGATGACAATCGATGACGATGACAGCGATGACAATGGGGGTATTTATATTTTTATCGTCGTGATGCGATTTGCAGAGCTACTTATTAATATATTTATATATATAAATATATATAAGTAGAAGTCTATTCAACCACTCCGTCTAAAAACAAATAGGGGTAGCGGTGTCATCGTCAGCGGTGTCATCGGTGACATCATGCCTTTTCCTGAATAATTATACACAAAGACAGCGTATCGGCAGAAAATGAGAGAAGATTTATG
>CACYXI010000160.1 GCA_902778265.1 uncultured Bacteroidales bacterium
GGTGTATGATGTAGCAAGTGTATCAGCACCACCGAGAGGGCGATCAGTTACCACATAGCCCTTGTCTGCACCACGGTAAAGAGCCTCGCGGATTACCTCGGCAGACTTAGGAAGTCCCATTGTAACGACAGAGATAGTAGAACCAGGGAACTGCTCCTTGAGGCGGAGAGCCTGCTCAAGAGCGTTGAGGTCCTCTGGGTTGAAGACAGCTGGCAAAGCAGAACGATTGATGGTTCCTTCTGGAGTCATCGCATCTGGTCCTACGTTGTGAGTGTCTGGTACTTGCTTAGCAAGTACAACGATTTTCAAACTCATTAGATTTTACTTTTGTTTAAGTTATTTTGTTATTGTTATTTTCAAAAAACGATGCAAAGTTAATGAAAAAATATCGGAAAACAAAGAGAAAAAGCCTAAAAGAATGTAAAAAGCATCAATTTTCTTTGAAATAAAACACAAATACCTTCGCTTATCCTATGAACCAAACTCGATGAACCTCCGCTTTATGTCTGCTATTTTAGCGGACTTTCATCGAGTTTGCACCGACTTTGGTACGGATTTATAGCGAAGGTATAACGGATTTATAGCGGAAGGACTCTTTCTAACAAACATAAAAAATCCCATACTGCCAAGATATTTGCTTGCGAGTATGGGGTAAATGGTAAAATTCTCTATTTTATTCTCATTAGGCATAAATGGGTTGAATCATTGTCAAGACACAAAAAACATGTGGTCGTATAGCCTAAGGAGCCGCTTTGGCATTCCTTAAATGTCACTTGGTATTTACCGTGCAGAGGATGTGAAGGAGCATCAATAGAAATAGAATCTGGATTATTAGAAATGACTTTCAAAATATTCTTATAAGGAACTGAAGCACCAAAAATCAAATACAAATCGGTGTTATCTTTAAAATCGAAATCATCTAAAGACGGAAGCTTTATTCTATCGTGTTGAATTTGCATATACCCCGATAGAGTAGAAATATTATAAGTTCTATTAATTGATGATAAATCTGGCACCAATGCATAATTTCCTTGCAACATTGGATAAAGTGGAGAATGAACCAACTTATATCTGTTCCAATATCTATTAATTCCAAATGCAAGAACAATTGCCAGTAGCACAAATATTGATATTCTAAATACTAGTTTCTTTGTCATATTGATGGATTATCGCACAATATTGTACCCTACCCATGCACAAACAAGTCCAAGGACAAGACTTAGAGCCATATAGGCAAGAGCGGCAAAGAGTTGTCCGCCACGAAGCATGAAAAGACTTTCATTCATAAATGTTGAGAACGTGGTGAAACCGCCACAGAAGCCTGTTGTGAGGAGTAGTTTCATGTGTGGATCGCCTGGCGATAACTTAGTCAGCAAACCGAGCAGGAAACAACCAAGCACATTACAGAGTAACGTGCCAAAAGGATGCTGACCGTTTAGCCAACTGCTTAGTGCCCATCGACAGACACCACCAAGGCCAGAGCCGAGGAAAACCATGCATGTACAATTTATCATTTACAATGTACAATTTAAGAAATGAAAAATGAAAAAATGAAAAGTGAAAAATGCAGATTACAAGTGACTTGTATTATTCATTGTTCATTTTTCACTTTTCATTTATATTAGAATTGTTCAAGAATCGCAATCCTCTTCGCCGTATCTGGATGAGTAGCAAACAAGCCAGAGAAAAAACTCGTTATACCCTCAGTAAACGACTGAGGATGAATGATGAAGAGCTGTGCCACATCATCACGTCCCACGTTCTGAAGTCCTGGATCACGGCTTATCTTACGCAACGCAGAGGCAAGGGCAAGTGGATTGCCACAAAGCTCTGCACCTCCAGCATCAGCCATATACTCACGCTTACGCGAAATGGCAAAGCGGGTAATCATTGTGAAGAAATAGCCCACAAAGCAGATTACAGCTGCAATACCGAGTATAGCAACGATACTAAGTCCGTTGTTCTTTCCGTTCCTGTTTCTGTTTGACAGAGAGCCCCAAAGGAGGTTACGCTGGAACATATTCCACACGAGAGAGGAAAGAGTGGCGAGAATACCTACGAATACGATGCTCGTAATCAAGAGTCGGGTATCGCGGTTACGGATATGCGTCAGCTCATGACCAATAACCCCGGCAAGCTCATTATCGTCAAGGAGATTGAGAAGTCCTGTTGTTACGGTGACGGTATAGGAATTTTTGTCGATGCCAGAGGCAAAGGCATTTAACTGCGGATCGTCAATCACGTTGATCTTCGGCATATCCATGCCACACGCCATAGTGAGATTCTCCACGATGTTATACACACGCGGATTCTCCCTGCGCTCAAGTGAACGAGCACCAGTTGCGTGCTTCACCATAGATGTGTTGCCGAAATATGCAATAGTGAACCACACCCCTACTCCACCAACAAGCCAGGGAGCAGCCTGAGTGAACGACATATTCACAACCTCTGGCTCCATGAAATGCTGCACCTCGCCATACTGGTCGTATGTCCCATTGCCGAAATAGTTCAAGGCTGCAAGGAACACCCACAGCATAGCAAGGAGAATGCAAGGGAAGGCTATGAGCAACAGAACACTAAGCTGGTTGTTGCGCGTGATTTGTGTCTGAAGTCCGACGTATTTCATTAGAACTTAATCTCTGGAGCCTTTTCGTGTGCAGCACGATCATTTGCAGGAATCTCGAACATTGGCTCTTTCTTAAAGCCGAACATACCAGCAATGATGTTGCTTGGGAAACTCTGTACTGCGTTGTTCAGTTCCTTTGTAGCAGAGTTGAAGAAACGACGAACAGAAGCAAGCTTGTTCTCAATATCTGAAAGCTCATTCTGCAACTGAAGGAAGTTCTGATTTGCCTTGAGTTCTGGATAAGCCTCTACAGCCACACGAAGACCAGAAAGAGCTGCACCAAGGGCATTATCTGCCTGAACACGATCGTTGATAGATGTAGCGTTCATGCAAGCAGAACGAGCGGCAGTTACCTTCTCAAGAAGCTCGCGCTCGTGGGTAGCATAGCCCTTAACGGTAGCAACCAACTGTGGCACGAGGTCATAGCGTTGCTTGAGCTGAACGTCAATATTGGCAAATGCGTTCTCGCGGTTATTACGAAGCTTAACGAGGTTGTTGTACATGCTGATGAGGATCAAGGCGATGATCACAAGAGCAGCGATTACGATAATTGTTGTCATAATTGTAGAATAAAAAGCCCCTCACCCGTCCTATGGACACCCTCTCCCCAAGGGGCGAGGGAAAAGATACATTTTTCAGGTAATGGGGAATGGTTAATTATTAATTTTTTAATATCTTAATTTATTAATTTCTTTCAGAAAAGGGCGCAATGTCATAAGGAATCGCGATTTCCTCACAACATTGCGCCCAATGTTTCTTTTAAGGAGTGTCTCTTACTTCTTCTCCTCTGCTGGAGCTGCAGGAGTTGCAGCAGGAGCCTGCTGAGCGTCAGCTGCAGGAGCAGCACCGAAGCCCTGAACGTTGTTAGGGTTTGTTGTGCTCTGCTCAGTAGCAGCCTTTTCGATAACGCTACCGTCAGCAGCAGCATTTGGAGCTGCATAAGCACAGATGATGCTGATAACAACCATAGCTACAGCGAGAGTCCAAGTTGTCTTCTCAATGAAGTTAGTTGTCTGGCGAACGCCAAAAGAAGAGTTTGCGCTACTGAAAGCGCTGGCGAGACCACCACCCTTTGATTCCTGGATCAGTACGATACCAATCATACAGATTGATGCCAGGACGATTAAAATTACGAATAAAGTGTACATCTTTAATTTAAATTATAATTTAATGTTTGTTATTAATTCTCTTTTTTGCGAAAGACTATTTCATGTACAATATTACGATTTTGTATCTTGTATTTTTAATTGTTCACTTTTCATTTTTCATTTACTTTTTCTGTCCGCTATTGACGATGAGTTTCTCGAGAAAGCGGATTTGATCTGCAAAGTAAGCATTTTTTTTTGGAATATTCAAATTTAAACGCTTAATAATCTCTAAAGCCTTCAAATATCTGCCCTGTTTTATGTAAATTCCAGCCAAAGTCTCGGTCAGATACTCATCTTCGGGCAGTTTTTCGCTATCTTCCGGCTCCGATGAAACTTCTGGTTTATACTCAGGCTTATCCTGCAACTCAAAGCGTCCATCGTTTTTGATGAAGTTGTCTATAAGATTCTGTCCCTTCATCTCCGGCTCGTTTGGCTCATCTTCAAAATCGGTTGCAAGAAGGTATGCCACATAATCCACCGTTGCATCGGCAGCTGTTGGCTTTCTTCTACGTCCCTTCTCCTCCGTCTTCTCGCTTTCTTTCTCCTCGTTATCCGCAGGAATTGAAGAAAGGAAGTTATCAATGAGCGATACGGTACGGTTGCCCTCTGGCACCTTTACCTGTGGGCGCTTGAGTTTGTAGTGGGTTGCCTCCACAAGATTGAATATCACCCTACGGTCTGTGATATACACGGCAGCACGGCGCAGTTCCTCATCAAAAGTAGGGTCGTGAAGCAGATACAGATTTTGGAGCATAAGCAGACGCGCCGTCTGATAGTACGGATATAGTGCTATCAGACTTCGCAGGTCATAGAGTGTCTCCTTGTTGAGCTGCTCTGGATGCTTTATGAGTTCTGTTATATTCATTTCAAGTGAAAAATGAAAAATTATAAAATGAAAAATACAAGTTAGTATTTTCCCTGCGGATAATCCATGAGAATACCGCACTTCATATTTTTAATTTTTCATTGTTCATTTATATATTTATTTTTTACCAATTTGCCACCGTTGCATTGAAGATCTGGTCGCAGATATCCTTACTCATCTCTTGTACGAGCTGTTTCTGAACGGAACTGAGGCTCTGAGTGTTTTCGTAAGTGCTTGTGGCAGTAAACTGTTTCTCAAAATCCTCTGAATGGTTCACATTGTTGGTGAAACGGACATTCACGGTCATCGATAGTTCTGTCTGGGCAGAAAAGCCATCAGCACTAACCGACTTGTTTCTCTGCTGATACTGCGTAATCTCACCCTCTATCTTCAGGTCGCCGTTTCTGCGCACCAGAGAGAGACGGGTGTTATTGGCATACTTATCCTTCAGTTCGTTGTTGAATATAGTTCCCATCGGTCCCCATACGTATGACGAGCGGATTGGGAAGTCGGCTATCAGTATGGTCTTTGTCTTGGTATAGTCGATGCTTGAGGCATTGAACTTATACGATACACTACATGAGACAAGAGCCGTGAGCGTTACTATTGCGCAAGCCACATAACATATTATATAATAATGTGCCTTAGTCTTCATTGAGTCCATACTGTTTTATTTGTCTGTAAAGCGTGCGGTCGGATATACCCAATTCCGCAGCCGCCTTTTTCCTATTGCCTCCATTACGCTCCAAAGCCTTCTGCAAAAGAGTACGGCGCACGTCGGTTATGTTGAGCACTTCCGGCTCCTGAACCTCCTCAGCAACAGCATATTCCATCTGCTGTGCAGTAGGCGGAAACTGCTGTCCTTGCTGCATATTAGGCACATACCCCTGTGGAAGCGGCTGATTATTGCCAGTATAAGTCGGCATCTGCTGTGGCATAGCAGGTTGGTTGTCGAGCTTATCACGAAGTCCGTTAAGCTCACGACGCAAATCGCTGACGTTACCCTTCAGGTCATAGAGAATCTTATAGAGCAGTTCACGCTCACTCTCGTATGAATGGCTATCGCCCGAAGAGAGCGGAGCAAGCATGGTGCTCTCTGGATCAACAGGAATGAACTTCTTCAACTCCTCCTCATCAACCATTCTCTCGCGGCACAGCACCGACATCTGCTCTGTGATATGCTTTAGCTGACGGATGTTACCCGGCCACTTATACTTCATCAGCACAAGTTTTGCGCCGTCGGTCAGTTCGATGCGAGGCAGACGATATTTCTCTGCCATCTGCATAGCGAAGAGGCGGAACAACAGCACAATGTCATTACCACGGTCGCGCAAAGGCGGCATTTGGATAGGAATGGTATTGAGACGATAGTACAGATCCTCACGGAAACGACCTTCGCTTATTGCCTTGCGGACATTGACGTTGGTAGCTGCCACGATGCGAACATCGGTTTTTCTTATTGACTGACCACCCACGCGGATATACTCGCCTGTCTCAAGCACACGGAGCAGTCTTGCCTGTGTAGCCATAGGAAGCTCACCGACCTCATCAAGGAATATAGTACCTTTGTTGGCTATACCGAAGTAACCCTCGCTTTCGCCCACGGCACCTGTGAAAGCGCCTTTCTCATGTCCGAAAAGTTCTGAGTCGATAGTGCCTTCTGGTATAGAACCGCAGTTGATTGCGAAGTATCGTTCGTGATGACGTGGTGACAAATCGTGAATGACACGTGGAATAATCTCCTTACCCACGCCACTCTCGCCCTCAATAAGGACGGAAAGATCCGTGGATGCCACCTGAATGGCTACATCCAGAGCACGGTTCAAGGCATCGCAGTTGCCCACGATGTTATACCGGCGCTTTATGTCTTGAAGTTCAACGGTCTTCATAATTTCTTTCAATTTAAATTAAAAATGAAAAGTGAAAAATGAAAAATGAAAAATACAAGTTACTTTCTTCGTTTCCAAAGCGTAAACTGTATTTAATAATTTTTCATTATTCATTTTTCATTTATTTTTCACCCTCTTTTGGAGTCTGTGAATTATCTTCCTTCTTATCTTCTTTTTTATCTTCTTTTTTATCTTCTTTCTTTTCCTCGCCTTCCTCGCCTGTACGTTTCTTCACGGCAAAGCGTACCTTCTCGCCATCCTCACGGCGCTCGTGGTACATCTTTGGAAGAGGATTAGCGTATGGCAGGTCGAAGTAGAAGCGACTGCGATACACATCGATAACGGTGTAGATAGCCTCACGGAATGAATCCACGGTAGCATTATTGTCGCCATCGAGCTTCACAGGAGAGATAACCAAAGGAGCAATACCAGCAGCCAAGGCAATAGCATTTCCCTCGTACATAGAGAGGAACGGAGCCTGTGCCTGTTCGCACGTCATAGCCAGGACCGCGTCAAAGTCAAGGTGCTTGCCCGACTCAAAGAAATCAGCATAGGCGTATGGTCCGAACACAGGAATGCCCGTATTTACGAGCTTGCTTACGGCTGGAGCTATAACCTGAATCTCGACAGAATCTTCATCGGTCTTTATCTCCGGATTAAGCGAGAGAATAGCCACACGAGGATTATCCTGACGGAGATCGCGCCTCATTGTACTATGTAGCACACGCGCCTTTGTCTCGATACTGTCAGTCGTGATTCCAGCAACGTCATTGCCATTAGTCACTACATAAGCCACGCGCAACTGATCGCTGCATATCAGTGGGATAGCCTTCATATCGCTCACCTCGCGCTTCACCACAGGGTTAGGAATCACCACATTGCGAAGCTGGTTTGCCACGTCCCTTGACATTGGCACTACCACGAAGGCATCAAGCAAGTCGGCCTCGAACTCCCTCTTTACCACCTCAACCACATTACGGCAGGCGACATCCACGAAGTTGAGTGCGTCAGGATTTGCCTGTGACGCATTGCCCACTATCTGCGCATTATATCTTATCTGCAAGCGAGTGCTCTCCTGTTTCAGCATGTGGAGAGAGCCATACACCACTGGAGTGAACATCTCCAATATCTCAGGCTCAAGGAATGCCTCGAGTATGAGATCGTGAGCATTGGCGTTGTTCTCGTCAAGCACTATTGCTATGCGTATTTTCTTGTTTAGTTCTATCATAAAATTAAGACCCACCCCCGAACCCCTCCCATAAGGGGAGGGGAGTAGTTACACTTATTCCTCCAAGGATTGAGCCATAAAAGCTAATTATTATCAAT
>CACYXI010000161.1 GCA_902778265.1 uncultured Bacteroidales bacterium
AAGGTTGTTGAGAGCGCAATCGATGAAGGTGGCGATGAAAAAGTCACTTTTGAGGTGCCGGTTTCAGACTTCTATAAAGTCGACGGAGAATGGGGCGAAGATGATTCTTCGCTGCAAGACCTTCTCCGTGAAATGACTGATCTATCATCTCAGCACGAGACATTAACACTTATCGGGATACTTGAGATCCCTTGTATCGATGTGAAGGAACCCATATGGGATTCTTGCTCTTCTACTGCCCTGAGATTTGGAGTCGGAAGGTTTCCTCAGACCGCTCAAATCGGAGAAGATGCCAACTGCACAATCTTCGGGCATAGGATGAGACAGAGCCAGACAATCTTCTGGCAGCTTCAAACATTAGAAAAGCATATCGGCGAAGAGGTCATCGTTACCACAACTGACGGAATCAGACATCAATATACGATATCTGACACAGTCTATGTCAAAGATGCTGCAATCGATCCGTACTTGAGTGCGGATCTTTTTGATTCGGAGCATCTCTGTCTGGCAACGTGTGGCTATGGCACTGATCCCTATAACAGCAAAATCTACAGGCCGAAGAATACCGAGTTCATCGTTATCTGTGTGCCTGACAATCCACAGGAGGAAAACCATGAATAAAGAACAGAAACTCTACGAATATCTCGTTAAGTATCACACAGGTCAGGATAACTCGATTCACAGCAAGAAGCTCGAAAAGAAGTTCGACATCTGCCCGAGAACAGTAAGGACCTATATCAACAATTTGCGCAAGTCGGGACTCCCCATTTGTTCGGATGGTACCGGTTACTGGATCGCGAAGAATCCCAAGGAAGCAATAAAGAGTGCTAAACGCCTGGGAGATTTTGCAAGCGAAGTCAACAATGCCAGGACGGGCCTTGCTGTTGCCGCTATTCAGATGAGAAGCGTTACGAAAATTACGGAAGAGAACGTAATCATTACCGTAAAAGTCGGCTGATTCTTAACAGAACCTGCTCTCCAGTTATGCGGAGATGCAGGTCTTACATGCCCTAAAGGGCAAATAAATATCAAGGAGGTATCTGACATGGGATCAGATGTAATCACAATGCCTAAGCCGGAATGGATCACAAATGACGGCGGCGCAAGACTTTTCGCTTATTCGTGCGCATTGAGCGGAAAAGATGGAGGTGCTACGTCTTCTTCAGGAGACAAGGCAAAGGACGGTACCGGTATTTCCGGACTTATGAAGGAGCTTGAAAAGACCAAGCTCGACACATGCGATAACGCATGAGAAAGGATGGTAAAACATGGAATTTGAAGCATTCAAGAACACAATTATGGATCTTGTGTCCAAAGAGGTAGAGGACAGAGGACTTGAGGACATCTCTCTTAAGCTCACTACTGTCGAGTCCCCCGATGGTATGACTGACAGGCTCATGGTATCTGTTGGCGAGTCCAAGATGTCTATGGCTTTCAGACTCAAGGAGATCTATCAGAGCGTAGAGGATGGCGAGGACATTGATCACGCTGTCTATAAGATGGTTAATACTATCGAAGACAACATCTCCGTTGTGAAGGAAAAGGAACAGGACGTTAAGAGCTTCATCACCGATTATGAGAAGGTCAAGGATAATACCTATCTCAGACTTATTCCCGGTGATTCTCCTGTCCTTAAGAACACTCCGCACAAGATGATCGAGGATATGGCACTTGTTGTAAATGTACACCTCGACAGCTTCTCTGACGAGAACGGCAGATCCTGCGTGATTGTTTCCACTCCTCTTATGGAAATGTATGGCATTGATGAAGCTCAGCTCTTCGCTGACGCCGAGAAAAACTCTCTTGCGAACGAGCCTATCGTTTTCAAGCCTCTCGTTGATATGATCAAGGATCTTATCAGCAACGATGAAGTACCTAATCCCGAGGATGTTGGTATCGTGACTTATATCGCTACCAATAAGAGCGGATTCCAGGGAGCTGCTGTTGCTGGTTATCCCGATTTTGCTGAGAAGGCTGCTGAGGCTATCGGCGGAAGCTTTTATATGCTTCCTTCTTCCGTTCACGAGTTCATTCTCATCAAGGATGACGGAACACCTAAGGCAAGAGATCTCAACAAGATGATCAAGAACGTCAACGAGACAGTGCTCGAGCCCAGAGATGTCCTTTCCGCTCAGTGCTATCACTATGATGCGAAGGCTAAGGTCCTTGAGACCGGTCTTTGTTATGCTCAGAGGACACAGTCGAGAAAGGGTGGCGCAAGATGACCTACGAGCAGTATATCGAAGAGACTAGAGCAAACTGTGCGAAGGTCTTATCGGACTGCAGCGCAGGCGAACTTCTTGATGTCGAGTACCTGAGGAAGATCCTTTGGGAAGATGACAGAGTCACGGGTGTTATCAGCGGATATTGTACTTCTGTTAGAGGTACAGCAGCTGAGAACATTGAAGGTGTCCTTTTCGACAACAAGTTCCTTGAAGATTTCAATGAGCGCAATATGAATATGCAGGAAGTAATGGCCTATGGGACCGATGCAATTGATGTGGTCGCCAGATGTTTGGCACTTAAGCATATCAGTATCCTTGAGCTTGTTGAACAGGAACAGCAAAGACGAAGACAGCAACAGAGAGAAGCACGAAAGAATGCTGTAAGAGTGTAATTTTCGAGGAGGATCCGAAAGGGTCCTCCTCTTTTCATAGCAAATTAATAGTGATGGATACTATTAAGGGCCTCTCATAAAGACTGTAACGAGCATTCGCAATTTACGCAGTTATCATTAAATTGGCCAAATCCCTTGTGAATAAAGGGATACAAGGATTTTGAACAAATTCTTACAACGAAAGGAATCCACAATATATAGTGTTTCAGCGTAGGTTAACCTCAATATGTTGTGTTTGAAAGCAACGTAAAGTGCGAATAGTTGACCGTAGTATTTTAGCCGCGTATAATTATAGTGTACAAATCTATAAGGAGGGCTACCGAAATGCTTGAATGTACAGTTTCTGATTACAACGGTTTACTCGGAAACATTGACACTTCTTCTGCATCAATGGTTCAGTGCATGGGACAGTGTACTGGCTGCAAGTGTAATTGTCAGTGTTCCTGTAGAGTAAGTGAATGCTCTGATTTTGAATGGGAGGTACTTTAATATGAGTGCTACAACTGAAGCTTATGCAAAGATGTTCGGAAACATCGAGACTGAAACAACTGTAATGGCAAAATGCGCTTGTGTTGCATGCAATTCATGCACTTGCGGTTGCTCATGTAGAGTTGAAGACACAGGAGATTTTGAATGGTAAAACTTTCCCGCTATACTCACGAGTATGATTTGGGAGAAGTCAAAGCGTTATATCATTCATTAAGAATGAAACCTGTGTTTCTTAAAAATGAAACCTATGAGGACTTGCAAGAATGGCTTGCAAGTCCTTATTGTTTATCGGTTGAAGACGCTCCAGAAAATATTCGTGCCGAAGTTGCTGAGTTAGCAAAATACAAGATCCTTTCAAAGACTGAAGACGAAGACGATCGAGTCTTGAGCTTTGTGCGTTCCAAGATTCCTAAGCCGGAAATATGCATCTGCTATTTTATTCTAAGTGAACAGTGCAATCTGGCATGTAAGTATTGCTTCCTTGGTAATAACGATTGTGACAAGAGAAGTAATTTCTTGCTCGAGAATATGACACAAGAAACCGCTGAACAAGCTCTAAAGTTTTATGTTCAACAAATGCATAAAACATGCAGCGAACTAGAGAACACTAAAGCAACATTTATCTTTTATGGTGGCGAACCTTTGGTAAATTTCCCTATTCTTGAGTATGTAGCCACAAGAGTAAACGAGTTGCGTGATTCTGAACCTGCATTAAAAAATGCAGAGATGTCAATGGTGTCAAATGGACTCTTGTTAAACGAAGAAAGAATTCTTCGACTAAAGGAATTAGGTGTTTCCATTGCCATATCAATCGATGGATTTAACGAAGAGTCTAATAAGATGAGAGTTGATGTTGCTGGAAAGCCTGTATTCCATAAAATCTTGGAAAAACTCGATTTGTGCAAATCTCTTGGCGTAAATGTTTCACTTTCTGTAACTCTAAGCGAAGAAACTATCAAACACAAAGAGGATGTTCTTAAGTTAGTTGAAGAATACGGTATCAAAGGTCTTGGCTTTAACATCATGATGTCCAGCGAATCCTTCGTTCTTCCTGATAGTTACAATGAGGCTGCATCTCAATTCATCATCGATGAGTTTGTAGAACTTAGAAATCGTGGAATCTATGAAGATAGAATGATGAGAAAGCTTAAGTCATTTACTAAGGCACAAGTATATTTCTCAGATTGTGGTGCTACTGCTGGCGGTCAGTTAGTTGTTGCTCCTAACGGTAGAGTTGGTATCTGTCACGGATGCTTGTATAACAAACAGTATTTCGTAACCGACATATACAATGAAGATTTCAATGCGCAAGAGGATCCAACCTTTGTTGAATGGTCTCAGCTAACTCCAGTAAACCGTGATGAATGCCAGGAATGTGAGGCATTAGGTATTTGTGGTGGAGGATGCCCTATTAATGCTATGAACTCAAAGCCCGGTAATACAATTCATTCTATGGATGAAAGATTCTGTGTTCACGCTAAGAAGACTTTAAACTTTATGATTAACGATTTGTATAGGATTATCTCTGAGAAATGAGGTGATTATATGTCTGAGAAGATTGAAATTCTCGGAATCGAAACCAATAATCTTAAAAATATTGATGTATCTCTTGAAAAAGGTGGCATCAATCTTATTGTTGGTCCTTCAGGTAGCGGAAAATCATCTTTGGCCTACGACACTATAGCTCAAATAGGACAATATGAATTTATGTCTATGTTTGCTGATAATTGTGTTGAGCCTAATTATCGCGTGAAAAGCTACAGTAATATGATTGCTGCCGTTCCTATTAAACAGACCAATTACAACAGCAATATGAGATCCACAATAGGTACTTACTTTGGACTAAATAAAGCAATTGCACTGCTTTACTCTGTGGTAACAGGTGCTGATAGAGAACTCTTTATTCTTAACAAAGAAGAAAACCTTTGTCCCAATTGTCACGGCCTGGGTAATGTAAAGCAGCTTGATCTCAATAAGATGGTTGACTTCAACATACCACTTTACAAAAATCCATTTCGTTGTTGGGATCGATACAAGGAGTTTTATGCACAGATTATTGAAAAGTTCTGCGCTTCTTCAAAGATCGATAGCCGAAAGACCTTCAGAGAATTAAATGATAAAGAGATTCACGCCCTATTATATGGAGAGAGTCCTGAAAAGTATTCTATCAAGTATAAGAAGGTCAATAGACTTGCTAGTAGAACAACTAAGTACTATGGAGTTTGTACGGATCACCCAATGATGCCTGACTTCTCCGTAAGCAAGAAGTATTACTCTGACATTGAGTGTCCAGCTTGTCACGGAAAGCGATATTCAACAATCAATGAGGATTTTAAACTAAATGGGCTGACGATTGGTCAGTTTATGACAACTCCCTTTTCTGATTTAATCGATATCATCAAGAATATTGATAAGAAGAATAAGGATGAAAGACTTAAGTTCTCGATAACCGGGTTATTATCGTTTGTATCGATGGCTGTGGAAAACAACCTTGGTCATCTATATTTGAATCGCTCTATCCCTACACTTTCGGGTGGTGAGCTTCAAAGATTGCGCTTAGTACAGGTGTTTAATACGCAGTTGTCTAATCTTCTTATTGTCTTGGATGAACCTCTAGCCGGCTTGTCTGGAGAAGAACGCAAATCAATATATAACAATGTGTTGAAACTCTCAAAACAACACACAATTGTTATAGTTGATCATAGTGATATCTTTGTTTCAAAGGCGAAAAAGGTTATAGCGCTTGGAGAAAAAGGTGGTATATATGGTGGCAAATTGATAAATGCTGAGAAGTATATTGCTAACCAGAAGAAACACTATAGTTTTGATGTGGTTGAACCAATAGAACGGATACCAGTAGTCAAAGATAGTACTATTTATAATTATTTAGGAGTAAACCTGAGTATTGGCAAAAATGCATTAAATCTAATTTATGGTAGATCTGGCATCGGTAAATCAACTCTTCTTAGAGAGTACTTTCCTCAACTTTTTGAGAGTTACTCCTATATTAATCAGAAGCCACTATTTGGAAACAAGTCTTCTTCCGTAGCTACTTTGCTAGATATTTTTGGCAAAACCACTGATTTGTTTGCTAAGAGATTTAAGAAAAGCAAAACATTCTTTTCCAATCAGAAAGGTTGTGAAGGAGCTTGTCCTAGTTGTCTGGGAGCTGGATATCTTGAGTATTCTTCTGATGGAGATAACAAGATAATCATAGAATGCAAAGACTGTCACGGCACGGGATTCCATCCTCAACTTACAAAGTATCAGATTGATGGGAAGAATCTTTTTGATATTTGGAACATGACTATTGATGAAGCAATTCCCTATTTTGAGAAGCTTGACAAAACTATAGCCAATAAATTGAAGAACGCTTCTGAGTTATTACTTGGTCACCTGAAGATAGGACAATCAACATCTACTCTTTCGGGTGGAGAAAACATTAGAATTAAAATCCTGAAAGAATTGAAGTCTAAAGCTGATATTGTAGGAATTGATGAGCCCTATAAAGGATTAGGAACAGAGGAAATATATGCTGTTACTTTGTTCCTCGAAAGGCTTCGCTCAGAGGGCAAAACAATTGTAGTAATTGATCACACAGATGAAGCTTTCAAATACTACGGATGTAAGACCGAACTAACTGTAAAAAACAACCGACTATGCTCGTTATGAATTAATTGAGTGAATTACAAGAGGGTCTCAGTGCAATCTGGGACCTTTTTTGTTGCCCTTTTTACATGGTCTTATGATCAGATTTCAAAGCAAGGAGTAATAATATGCAACAGATAAGTAAAGAAGACATACGGCGAGCCCGTGAGATGGACTTGCTGACATATCTTACCTACTACGATCCCGGGAACCTCAAGCATGTTTCCGGGAATGTTTTTTCTACAGTAGAACATGACTCTCTCATCATAAACAACGGAAAGTGGTGTTGGTTTTCACAAGGGATTGGCGGTAGATCTGCCTTAGACTATCTGATCAAAGTGAAAAACATACCTTTCCGAGAAGCCGTTGAGAGAATCATAGGAAACATCTCAGAATATCGTCCTCAGGCTATTGTGACACCACTGGTGTCAGAAAAAGAGTTTGTTATGCCAGAAGTTATCGCAAATCCCAAGCGGGCTGCCAAGTATCTCATCGAACGTGGAATAGATCCTGAAATCGTCAACTGGTGTATCGAACACAAGCTCATATATGAGACTACCGGGTACGGAAATGTTTTGTTTGTCGGCTATGACATGCAGGGATCTCCCAAGTATGGTGCGGTCAGATCAATAACCGGCGATTTCAAAGGAGATGTCAAAGGCAGCGATAAGAGATTTGCTTTTCGACTAGTCAGAGCTGACAGTCCGCGAAAAGTTCATGTTTTTGAAGCGGTCCCTGATCTTCTTTCATACGCCACATTAGTCAAATTAAACGGCGAAAACTGGCGTAAGGAAACATATCTGTCGCTTGGTGGTATTGGCGGCAGTTCTATTCCAAAAGCACTCGAACAGTTCCTTCAGGACTATCCCGATATCAGTCATATATACCTGCATTTGGATAATGATGAACCGGGACGAGCTGCTTCAAAGCACATCATAGAAACTCTCAAACCCAAATATGTTGTCAAAGATAGTCCTCCCCCTGAAGGCAAAGACTACAACGACTATTTAAGGATGCAGAAACCCAAAACTAAGAAACAGGAGGCAATCAGATAATGAAGAAATTCAAAAATGCGGTAGCCATTCTGCTCG
>CACYXI010000162.1 GCA_902778265.1 uncultured Bacteroidales bacterium
GCAGGCCGATTCCTCCTTCTTACAACAAAGGTAAGGAATCTGGCCTTACTAAGCAAAGATTATCCTATCTTTTTCTTAGACGATGCAAACTTAGAGTTGCAAGTCCGTTGTAAGTTCGCTTCAAGGCCGTTTGTGAATGGGCGGGAAATGGGACTTACATGGGAGTCACATGGGAGTTACATGGGAGGAAGAAGGGAGCTGTGCTAAATGAATTTTGGGGATTTAAAAGGACAGTAATGTCATAATTTTCGTTTTAATTTATGTCATAATTCGTGTTTCGCCTCAAGTTTTTTTACTTGCAACATTAATTTGACGTTAATTGAGGCAATAATAAAAAATGAATTAAAACATGAATTTTGCTTCTTTCATGTTCAAAACTGGGTTTTCTTCCTCAATTTATCGAGGAAAAATTCTTTTTTTAAGGTTTTTATAGGCTTTGTAAGGAAAAAATATCATGTACACGATGGTACTGTTCAATGTTAATTGCTTGTATATCAGGAGGTTCGTGTACGGACAGAACAGAACGAACAGTAGGACAGTTGAATTTTCGAAAAAACGAATTTCTTCTTTTTCTTATTTTTTTCTTTATCTTTCTTATTATTATAACTATCTTATTATTAATTATTTATAATATATATATTATATATATAATATAATAAAAATGATATAGAATAGAGATATATGTATATACCAAAATGCATCTGTCCTTCTGTTCTACTGTTCTACTGTTCGCCACGCGCGGTCTCAGAAAGACTTCTTCCCTACAAAGCCTTTCATACCTTCGTTACAGACGGGCCATAATTTGCGTTCTCAAAAACAATTTACCTTCTTTTGATAAAAAATGCAGAGTTTTCTTGCTCGTGTCTGAAAAATGAATTATCTTTGTGTCGGAATTATAGTGAATTTATGAATAAGGAAAAAATTTTATTTCTGACAATAATCTCTGCCTTCGTGGCAAATGCTAATGCACAATCGGATAAGAACGTGGAACTGAACCCTGTAACTGTGACGGGAACAGGTACTTATCATAAGGCGGATAACACCCCGATAGCCGTTAAGGTTATCTCAGCAAAAGAACTGAAGGATGCTCAGGTTACGAGTCTTCAGGAGGCTTTGACAAAGTTGAGTTCTGACATCACGACGCATACTAACGGTATGGGAACATTCGTGAATTTCAACGGCGTGAGCGACGACTATATAGTTATTCTGGAGAATGGAAAGCGCGTGAGTGGCGATGACCGTTGGGATCGTATCAGTATTGACAACATAAAGCGAATAGAGATACTCTCGGGGGCAGCAAGTGCCCTGTATGGCTCAGATGCCATAGCCGGAGTTATCAATATCATAACGGACGAGAGCAAGAAGCCTGTTGACGTGACGAGCAGGACTCGTTTCTTAAGCAAAGGGCGCTTTGATCAGGATGTGAACGTGGATGTTACTGAGGGGAAGTTCTCAAGCTATACATCGTATAACCATCGTCAGGCAGACAACTGGCAGGTGAACAACTATCAGGAGTTTATGGAGGGTGATGTGTCCGTTCCAAAGCTTACCGGTCGCCCAATGTCACAGGGCTTCCGTTCGGAGAATATAAGCGAGAGGCTGGAATGGCGATTCTCAGAGAAGTTTGATGTGTATGCCCGTGGAAATCTCTATGACTATAATACAAAACGTCCGCAGTTGGCAAGCTACTACACTCAGAAGGCAACAAAGGATAAGGAGACTGGAGAGACGACATACAGCTATACTCCGAAACAGGCTTATACCTACGATATGCATCATCAGTCGTATAATGTAGGGGCAGGAGCACGCTGGACGCCTAACAAGAATACTCATGTGTATCTCGATATCTATAATGATAACTTCAATTCTGAGTATGACTATTGGCAGACGTTGGAGGCTGAGGGATATTCAGAATCGAGAAAGCGCACTCATTACTGGAATGAGACGTTGAAGGGCATCTTCCGTTTGAACTCATGGAATAAGCTGTCGGGCGGCGTAGAGCTCGTTCAGGAGAATCTGAAGAGCGCATCGGATAATATCGAGTCGGAGAGCATGAACACTTCAAATCTCTTTGCTCAGGACGAGATACAGATTTGCAATTTGCTGGAGGCTGTGGTAGGTTTTCGCTATACCCATAACAGCAATTTCGGTTCTCACTTCACGCCAAATGCCGCCTTGTTCTTCCACGCAGGAGGTTTCAGGCTTCGTGCAAGCTATGCAGGAGGCTACCGCACACCTACCTTGTCGCAACTATATGCTACGGATCAGGCAAAGACCAACAAGCGATATACTCTGAACAATGAGAATTTGAAGCCTGAGAAGAATGACTTCTGGAATGTGAATGCCGAGTATTCTAATGAGTGGGTTCGCGCGAGCATCAGCACATACGTTAATAAGATTCGCAATATGATCAACTATAGCACTATGAGGCAGAGCGAGATTGATGCAAGTAGCGAGTTGACGGCAATATACGAGGACGGTTGGACAACAATTCGTCAGCGTGACAATATCGACAAGGCTACTATCAAGGGCTTGAGCATGAATGTGAAGTTCTTGCTTCCGGGTGGCTTTGCTCTCGGTGGCGGATATACATACACAGATTCAAAGGCAGAAACAATGTCGTTCAACTCAGATACTCAGACCTACGAGTATGTTGAAACGCCTGTGGATAAGTGTGTTAGGTGAGCGCTATTCAAGCACCTACGGCTATGCTCCTGCCTACTCACAATGGGATTTGAACACGAAGCATACTATCGCCTTGAAGAGTTTCACCCTTGAGCCAGGTATCGGTATCGAGAATATCTTCA
This sequence comes from uncultured Bacteroidales bacterium, assembly GCA_902778265.1. Classification (GTDB taxonomy): domain Bacteria; phylum Bacteroidota; class Bacteroidia; order Bacteroidales; family Bacteroidaceae; genus Prevotella. The sequence goes on from CACYXI010000162.1 coordinate 2,808, forward strand.
ACAAGCGCGACACCTCCTACTGGAACTCTAACTTCTCAACGGTAAATCCGGGAAGAGCGGGGTATGTGAGTTTGAAAGTTAAATACTAAGACCACGGCCTCTCCCCCCGCCCTCCCCCGTAGGGAGGGAGCCGCTATCGCATTTTAAAGAAATTCTGAAAAATGGAAAATGAAAAATATAAAATAGAGATAGGTTCACCGCATACCGGCTCCCTCCCTACGGGGGAGGGCGGGGGGAGAGGCCGTTCTTCTCTCTTCGTCTGCGGCATCGGTCCTGGTTCTCCAGAAGATATCACACCTGCGGTTTTGAAGGCTGTGGGTGAGTGTGATGTGGTGGTAGGGTATAAATACTACTTCCAGTTTATTGAGCCTTATCTTCGTGAGGGAACAGAGTGCGTGGATACAGGAATGAAGAAGGAGCGTGATAGGGCGCTTCAGGCATTTGAGCTTGCGGAACAAGGCAAGAACGTGTGCGTCATCTCAAGTGGTGATGCTGGTATCTATGGCATGACGCCCCTCATCTATGAGATGAAGCGTGAACGTAACTCGGATATTGAGATAATATCATATCCTGGCATTAGCGCATTCCAGAAGGCGGCATCCTTGCTTGGTGCGCCTATCGGGCATGACTTCTGCATCATCTCCATGAGCGATCTTATGACTCCTTGGTCGGTTATCGAGAAACGCATCAAGGCGGCTGCCGTTGGCGATTTCGTGACCGCTATCTATAACCCTAAGAGTCATGGGAGATATTGGCAGCTGTATCGTCTTGTTGAGATCTTCCGACAGGAACGCTCGCTTGACACGCCTGTGGGGTATGTGCGTCAGGCAGGACGTCCGGAACAGCAGATAACGATAACCACGCTTGGCGAGTTCGATCCCGAGCAGGTGGATATGTTCACTATCGTGATAATCGGCAATAGCCAGTCGTATGAGTGGAATGGCACGTTCATCACCCCTCGCGGATATTACCGCGAATCTTGCGATCAATCGCCTGAAACGAACGTAGGGCAGAGCATAATGATAAAATCCTTCTCTACTATCCGAGGTGAGTTGAAGAATCCTGATATTCCAATCTGGAAGCTATGGCCGATGCTCCATGCCATTCATACTACAGCCGATTTCGATATGGAAGGACTCTTGTGGCTTGATGATGAGGCTACGGCAAAGCTATACGGCAAGGTGGCGAGTGGAGAGTTGAAATGTATCGTTACAGATGTTACAATGGCAGCAAGTGGTATTCGTAAGGGCGCCTTGCAAAGGCTGGGCATAGAGGTGGTTTGCTATATTAACGACCCTCGTGGGGCAGAGATGGCAAAGACGCTTGGCATTACTCGTGCCCAGGCAGGTATGCGACTTGCAGCTGAGGAACATCCTGATGCCCTCTATGCCTTTGGTAATGCCCCAACCGCCTTACTTGAGTTATGCGACCTTGCCCGTAAGGGAAAGTGTCATCCTGCGGGAATAATAGGTGCTCCTGTCGGCTTTGTTCATGTGGAGGAAAGCAAGCATGCCGCTAAGGCCTTGCGCGATATTCCGAAGATAATAATCGATGGAAGGAAAGGTGGTAGTAACCTTGCTGCCACCTTGGTAAACTCCATCCTCACCTTCGATGATGCAGAGCAGCTGAGGCCGGGGAGGGATGTGTAGTCCCCGAGTTCGGGGACTAATTAATAATTGATAACGAATAATGAATAATTGATAATGGGAAGCCAAGCGAAATACGCAGTAATAGGCATAACCGATTCTCGCCACCAATGGTTTCCTCCCGAGGTAATGGAGGTTATCAAGGCAGGGAAGGTGTTTTCTGGTGGAAAGAGGCATCATGAGATAATGAGGGACTTCCTGCCAGAAGATGCCGTATGGATTGATATTTCCGTACCGTTGAGCGATGTCTTCAGACAGTATGAGGCGTATGATGATATCGTGGTGTTTGCTTCAGGCGATCCTTTGTTCTTCGGCTTTGCCAATACTATCCAGAGGGAGTGCCCGGGATGCGAGATGAATGTATATCCATCTTTCAATTCCCTTCAGATGCTTGCCCATAGGATGTGCATCCCATATCATGATATGCACGTCGTTTCCTTGACAGGACGGCCTTGGGATAAGTTTGATGAGGCTCTTATTAATGGTGAGCCGCTTATTGGCGTGCTTACCGATAAGAAGAACACCCCACAGGCTATCTGGCAAAGGATGCAGGACTACGGCTATACCAACTATAAGATGACCGTAGGCGAGAATCTTGGTAACGAAGAAACCGAACGAATTTATGAGGTTGATAATAATTATCAATTATCAATTTTCAATTTTCAATTGAATTGCCTTGTTCTCCAAAAGACGAACACTCGTCCTCGCCCATTCGGCATCCCCGAATCCGCCTTCCACCTCCTTGACGGCAGGTCAAAGATGATAACAAAAATGCCTATTCGCTTGATTTCTCTTTCTCTGATGCAACTACGAGATCATAAGTCGATGTGGGATGTAGGCTTCTGTACGGGAAGCGTGAGCATAGAGGCAAAGCTGCAGTTCCCACATCTGAAGATAACGGCATTTGAGGTGCGTGAGGAAGGTAGGGAACTGATGGAGAAAAACTCCCGTAAGTTTGGTGCTCCGGGCATAGAGACCGTTATAGGCGATTTCCTTCAGGTAGATATTTCTGGCTATCCAAAGCCTGATGCCGTCTTTATTGGAGGGCATGGTGGCAGACTTCCTGAGATGATGAATAAGATCTATCAAAAGCTGGAAGACGGAGGCGTGATTGTGATGAATACGGTTGTGCAATCAAGCTATGACGCTTTCGTTCAGACTGCCAAGGAATTGAATATGACACTTGAAGAACCCGTCCGAATAGCTTTGGACGACTTTAACCCAATAACAATACTAAAAGCAACGAAATGATAGTAGCAATTAACGATAAAGGACGTGAGATAGCATCAAGGTTAGCTCTGCAGCTTGGTGATGAAATCTGCCAGTTGAGCGATATCGAGTCAAGATGGAATACGGAGGCGCATATCATCTTCATAGGTGCTATGGGTATCTGCGTGCGAAGTATTGCACCTTTCATTAAGGATAAGCATACAGACCCGGCCGTGGTATGTGTTGATTCCTTGGGTAAGAATGTCATTTCCGTTCTTTCGGGACATGTTGGTGGTGCTAACGAACTCACATCCCGTATTGCTGAAATCCTAAAGGCAAATCCTGTCATTACTACTCAGAGCGACCTTGAAGGACTTTGGGCTTTAGATACTATTGCCGATAGGTTCGGATGGGTATTGCCTCAGGAGAATATCAACAAGGAGATAGCTTGTTTCGTTGCCAAACAGCCAACGGCTCTCTATATGGAGATAAAGGATGAGGGTACGGAATATCTTCTATCCACTCTCCCAAAGCATGTGACGGTTGTAGAGAAGGTTAGCGAGATAACGTCGGATAAGTACAAGCTTGCTATTATCGTTTCGCCACAGGAGGAGATTCTTGATGATGATATTCTTTGCGTGCAGTATGTTCCGCGTTGTGTTCATGTAGGACTTGGACTTGCGCATCAGGCAGAACCCGTTGAGCAGGTGGTTAGTGAGGTCTTTACGGCTATTGGCTTGGCTGGTATATATGCTGAGAGTATCGTCGATTTCAATACTATTGACCTCAAGGCTGACGAGCCTGTCGTGAAGTTCCTTCAGGAAGAAGGGTATAAGTTCAATTTCTATTCTTCAGATCTGCTTGCCGAGGTTGATGTGCCAAATCCAAGCGCAACGGTTAGCAAGCACGTCGGTACTCCAAGCGTGTGCGAGGCATCCGTACTTATTGGTGGCGGTAAAATCTTGCTCCCAAAGCAGAAAGGCCTAAATTGGACTGTCGCAGCCTCCATCCGTGCGTTAGCGGCTCCCTCCCTACGGGGGAGGGCGGGGGGAGAGGCCTCTCCTCACATCGAAATCGTTGGTGCAGGCCCTGGTGATCCTGAACTTATTAGCGTGCGAGGAAAGAGATTCCTTGAAAATGCGGATCTGATACTCTATGCAGGAAGTCTGGTGCCAAAGGAACTGACATATTATGCCAAGGCAGGTGCTATGGCTCGCTCTTCTGCCGATATGGATTTGGAAGAGCAGTTTCAGTTGATGAAGGAATTTTATGACAAAGGCAAGCAGATTGTCCGTTTGCATACTGGCGACCCTTGCATCTATGGCGCTATTCAGGAGCAGATGGCATTTTTTGATAAATATGGAATGGACTACCACATCACTCCTGGCATTTCCTCTTTCCTTGCTGCAGCAGCCGAACTGAGGAGCCAGTTTACTATTCCTGAGCGTTGCCAGACTATCATTCTCACTCGTGGTGAAGGTCGTACTCCTATGCCCGACAAGGAGAAACTTCACATGTTGGCTTCGCATCAAAGTACGATGTGCATCTTCTTATCAGCTTCTCTTGCTGAACAGGTACAGACAGAACTCCTTGAGGGCGGTTATAACCCCGAAACTCCTGTCGCTTGCTGCTATAAACTTACTTGGAAGGATCAACGTATCTATCGTGGGCAGCTAAAGGATCTTGCGAAGATAATGAAGGAGAACCACCTCTCACTTACCACTATGATTGTCGTAGGTGATGCGATTGATAATCGTGAGGGCTTGAGTAAATTGTATGATGGGAAGTTTACGCATCTATTTCGACCCACCCCCTCACCCCTCCCATAAAGGGAGGGGAGTAGATAGTAATGAACGATAATGAATCTCTCCTGAATATTTTTCAATATGGACATATCATCATATACAGAATGGACAAGCATTCCTCCAAAATATGAAACATTTGGAGAGAATTTTCTATGGGCATATTCATGCCTTCAGATGCTTGGTGCGACAATTTATATGAAAGAGGATAAGTTTACTCCTAAGAGTTATATGGTTCGTGCAAAGGCATTCAAGGCATACAAGGAGGGGAAATGGAAAATAGGTGATATGTATGAGATAAACAGAATGAAGGTACGGACTAATGACACATGTTGGTATTGTCGTTCAAAGGTTTCCTCAAAGGAATTAACCGCAGATCACGTTTTCCCTCGTGTGGTAGGAGGTACGAATAATATGGAGAATATCATATATGTGTGTAAGACATGTAATTCTTCAAAAGGTAAGAAAGACTTAATGGAATGGTTGATTTCGCAAGATTATGTACCAGAATATCTTGTTTTGGAACAATATCTCAAGGAAATCTATTCCTATTCTATAAAGAATGGACTAATGTCATTAAATTGGAATGATATAGGAAATGTTGCTTTGCCGTTTAATCTACAAAGTATTCTGTTATTTCAGAATAGTACATTTCTAAAGGAGGTTTTAAGAAGAACTTTATAATAGGCTATATATGCATCCACAAGAAGGAAATAATGTAACTACTCCCCTCCCTTTATGGGAGGGGCTGGGGGTGGGTCTCCTCATCTTCGGCGGCACAACCGAGGGACGGCTTGCTGTGGATGTATGCGAGCAGGCAGGAAAGCCTTTCTACTACTCCACGAAGGGTAGTTTGCAAAAGGTGGATATGCACAATGGGGTGCATATTACAGGAGCTATGACGGCTGATGATATTGTGGCATTCTGTAAGGAACACGAGATTGGTTGTATTGTTGATGCTGCACATCCTTTTGCTGAGAATCTCCATAAGACGATTGATGAGGCTCGACGTGCGCTTGGCATTCCTGTTATAAGGCTACAGCGTGTCTTTCCTGAGCATATCAATGGCGTGACGTATTGCTCAGATTATGAAGATGCAATCGCAAAAATGCAAGAGGCAAAGGTAAACAAGCTCCTTGCCCTTACAGGTGCGAATACTATCAACAAACTAAAGCGTTCCAACGCCATTTTCAGAATCCTCAATCGCCCAGAAAGCATCGCCCTTGCCAAGTTTTCCGGCCTTGCCAACGATCAGCTCATCTTCTACAACGAATCTCTTGAAATCCCCTCTGTTGAAGACGAGGAAAAAGTGATGGTAGAGGTAGGATGTGATGCAATCATAACAAAGGAGAGTGGTGAGAGTGGCGGTTTTGAGGTTAAGGTAAAGGCTGCCCTTGAACTTGGATTGAAAGTGTTTGTTGTTGAGCATCCGCAGTTGCCAAAAGATTGGATTACCGTAACTGGAAAGTATGGATTGCGTAGGGTGATAGAGCATCTTATGCCTGATTTCTTTCCATTAAAAACTGGTTTTACAACAGGCGCTTGTGCTACGGCAGCAACAAAGGCAGCTGCTTTGTCACTTCTTTTTGATGAATCTCCCGAGGAAGTTCATTTCGCCTTGCCTGATGGCGAGATAATGACGATTCCTGTGACATACGAGGCTAAAGGTGTTGCTTCTGTAATAAAGGATAGTAGTGATGATCCTGATGTTACGAAGGGTTGTAAGATAACATCTACCGTAACTCTTGAAAATAGTGATGGCTTTAGTGTGAAGTTTCTGCAAGGCGAGGGGGTAGGGAAGGTGACACTTCCCGGACTTGGAATACCAGTAGGAGGTCCTGCCGTTAATCCTACGCCAAGAAAGATGATCGAGAACGAATTACGATCCATCGCAGATAATACTTGCTATGCCGTCACTATCTCTGTCGAAAACGGGGCGGAAATTGCTCTAAAGACCTTCAACCACAAGGTTGGTGTTGTTGGCGGTATCAGTATCATCGGTACTTCGGGTATCGTGTCTCCGCTATCAAATGAGGCTTTCGTTCAAAGTATTCGTCGTGAACTTGATGTTGCATGGGCTATCGGATGTCGTACTATCGGTTTGGTGGCAGGAATGAAGAGTGAGAAGGCTCTTGAAGGCATCCGTTGTGTTCATTATGGCAACTTCATAGGCGAGGCTTTGAAGGCTGCTCGTGAGGTTGGATTTGAAGATGTGCATATCGCAATAATGATAGGTAAGGCCGTTAAGCTTGCCGAAGGGCATCTTGATACTCATTCGCATAAGGTGCTGATGAATCAGGAGTTTATTAGAAGTGTAGCAGAAGGTCTCGGACTTGAATATAAGGAGGTTGATATGGCTCGTGACTTATGGAACACCATGCCCCCACCTTTCTTTGAAGAGATAAAACGCTTGTGCTACGAAACTTGTAGAACGGTTTATAAGGAGGGGAAGCTGAGTATTCATATAGTGGGGCCTCTCCCCCCGCCCTCCCCCGTAGGGAGGGGGCCGCTATCGCATTTAAATGAAAATC
>CACYXI010000163.1 GCA_902778265.1 uncultured Bacteroidales bacterium
AGTTGATGATGCTCAGACAGAAGACGGACAGCTCTATGAGCATTTCCGTATCGTTGCTGATGCAGGTCAGGAGAAGTTGAGAATCGACAAGTTCCTCTTTGAGCACATGCAGCATTCTTCGCGTAACCGCATTCAGACTGCAGCCGATGCTGGCTACATTCATGTGAATGACAAGCCTGTGAAGAGTAACTATAAGGTTCGTCCTGGTGACGTGGTGACGCTGATGCTCTCTCGTCCGAAGCATGACACGACTATCTATCCAGAGGATATTCCGCTCAATGTGGTGTATGAGGATGACTATCTCATGGTCATCAACAAGGAGGCTGGTATGGTGGTTCATCCAGGTGCAGGCAATTTCAACGGTACGCTGATTAATGCTGTCGCCTGGCACATGAAGGATGTACCAGAGTTTGATCCAAACTCTCCAGAAGTTGGACTCGTGCATCGTATAGATAAAGACACGAGTGGACTGCTCGTAGTGGCTAAGACACCAGAGGCTAAATCTGCTCTTGGTAAACAGTTCTTCAACAAGACTACACATCGCTCTTATCACGCTCTCGTGTGGGGGCATTTCACGGAGGATGAGGGTAGGATAGAAGGTAATATCACCCGTGATCCAAAGGAAAGGATGAGGATGACGGTGACTGCACCTGACTCTGGTATTGGCAAACCAGCCGTTACACATTGGAAGGTGATAGAGAAGTTTGGCTATGTCACCTTGATAGAGTGCATCCTTGAAACGGGACGCACACACCAGATCAGGGCGCACATGAAGCATATCGGTCATCCGCTGTTCTGTGATGAGAGATATGGTGGTTCGGAGATTCTTCGTGGCACACGCTCTTCTACCTATAAGGCATTTATACAGAACTGCTTCAAACTCTGTCCGCGTCAGGCTCTTCATGCCAAGACACTTGGGTTCGTACATCCAGTAAGCGGCGAGCAGATGGACTTCACAAGTGAGTGGCCAGAGGATTTCAAGGCACTCATAGAGAAATGGAGAAACTATGTGAATGGCGCAAATGCCTTTCTTAACGAGAAATAAAGACAAAAACATTATATAAAAATGGCAAATATCAAACGCACAATAGCCATCGTTTGTGGTGGCGACTCTTCTGAGCATGATGTGTCAATGCGCTCTGCTCAGGGCTTGTATTCTTTCTTCGACAAGGAAAAGTACGACCTTTATATCGTGGATATCAAGGGACAGGATTGGCACGTGGATTTCCCTGACGGCACCATTGCTCCTATTGATCGCAATGACTTCTCTTTCCGTCATAACGGTAAGACCGTTGTTGTGGATTATGCTTACATCACTATCCACGGCACTCCAGGTGAGAACGGTTTGCTTCAGGGCTACTTTGATTTGATCCACCTTCCATACTCAACAAGTGGTGTGCTCGTTGAGGCGCTTACCTTTGACAAGTTCGTGCTGAACAACTATCTTCGTGGTTTCGGTGTTTCTGTGGCAGAAAGTGTACTTGTCCGTCGTGGTGATGAGGAATCACTCACGGAAGAACAACTTCAGAAGGCTGTTGGTTTCCCATGCTTCGTAAAGCCTGCTGCTGATGGTAGTAGCTTTGGCGTAAGTAAGGTGAAGGAGTTCGATCAGTTGGCTCCAGCTCTTCGTAAGGCATTCATGGAGAGCGATACCGTTATGATTGAGAGTTATCTTGAGGGTACAGAGATTTCTCAGGGCTGCTATAAGACAAAGACAAAGTCTGTCGTTCTTCCTGCTACTGAGGTCGTTACGGAGAATGAGTTTTTTGACTATGATGCAAAGTATAACGGTCAGGTACAGGAGATTACCCCTGCTCGTCTGGCTCCAGAAACATCTGAGCGCGTGGCAAAGATCACTTCTGCTATCTATGATATCCTTCATGCTAATGGTATCATCCGTATTGACTATATCATCTCTAAGCAGGCTGACGGTACAGACAAGATCAATATGCTTGAGATCAATACCACACCAGGCATGACTGCAACATCCTTCATTCCACAGCAGGTACGTGCTGCAGGTCTTGACATCAAGGATGTACTTAGTGACATCGTAGAGAACCAGTTCTAATCAGAAAAAAGAGATAATGACAATTCACGATTTCGACGATATCCGTCCTTACGAACCAGAGGAGATTCCTGGCGTCATAGATGAACTGCTTGCAGACAGGCAGTTCTCGTTGGTGCTGAAAGGACTTGTGCCTTGGTTGCCAAAGTCTGTTCGTAACGGATTGATACGAATGCTTCTCTGGAGGGTGAAAAACTCACAGGACTTCCAGATAAGACTGATGAAGCCTATTGTCAACTACGTCCGCTTCAAGACAACAACGTCGAGCGGATTCGGTTTTGACAAGAGTCTCGATAAGAAGGGAAGTTATATTTTCCTTTCAAACCATCGTGATATCGTTCTTGATTCTGCATTCCTTGACGTGATGCTTATCAAGAATGATTTTGCCCATACCTGTGAGATCGGTATCGGGGATAATCTTCTTATCTATCCTTGGATCAAGAAATTGGTGAGGCTGAACAAATCATTTACCGTTCGCAGAGGTTTGTCGCCAAAGGAAATGCTTCGCTCAAGCATTCTTATGAGCCAGTATATCCATTTTGCCGTGAATGAGAAGGGCGAGAATGTATGGATTGCCCAGCGTGAAGGTCGTGCCAAGGATTCTGATGACAGAACTCAGGAGGCAGTACTGAAGATGTTCGCTATGGGAGGCGAGGGTAGTGTTATCGACCGCCTGAAGCATTTGCATATCGTTCCGCTTGCCATTTCCTACGAGTATGATCCATGCGATTATCTCAAGGCTGAGGAATTTCAGTTCAAAAGGGATGTTCAGGGTTGGAAGAAGAGCAAGCAGGATGACCTTGACAATATGAAGACTGGCATCTTTGGCAAGAAAGGACATCTGCACTATGAGGCGGCTCCATGTATTGACGCATGGCTTGATACTTTGCCGGCTGATATGCCAAAGCAAGACGTGTTTGCTGTTGTTGCTAAACATATTGACGAGGAGATACACAAACGCTATAAGCTCTATTCTGGTAACTGGATTGCGCTTGATGAGATAGAAGGTACTCCAAAGGCTCATAGTGATAAATATACAGAGACTGATGTGAAGGTATTTGAGGCTTATATTGCTGAGAGACTTTCAAAGGTTCGTGTTCCAAATCCAGATATGGCATTCCTTCGTGAGAGATTGCTAACTATGTATTCGAACCCTGCTCGTAATTATCTTAATGCCAAGGCTCAGAAAAATTGAGAAATGTTAGCTTACATAGGATCTGGTTGCTCGTAGGTATTTTCCTGCTTATGGTTTCATGTACAGTTGATCCATACGAATCGGGCGATACTACCCTCTCTTACCTAAAGGCTGAGATGGTGGATATGCACGTTGTGGGCAGAGAAATCAGGAGTGTTGTGACTGATGCTGATGAGAAACTGTCGGTTGCTTCCTCGTATTCTTTGCCTAAAAAAATGGAACATGCAGATACCACCTATCGCATGATGCTATATTATAATAAGGAGGGGAACAAGCCTATTGAGTTGAAATCCTTGAGACAGGCTCATGTCGTGAAGCCTTCGGATAAAGAATCTGCTTTGACTCTAAATGTGGATCCAGTAAAGTTGACAAGTGCGTGGGAAGCACAGAATGGCAGTTACATAAACTTATCGCTTGGTCTTATGGTGGGTAATGCTGATAGTGATGAGGCTGGTCATAAGGTTGGGTTTGTTGCTGATAGCGTAAAGACTATGCCTGATGGTTGCAAGACATACTATCTGACCTTTCACCATGATCAAGGGGGGATACCAGAATACTATACCCAGACGGTGTATCTTAGTATTCCTATAAAGGAGTGTAAAGAAGGGGATAGAATTAGCATAAGACTTAATACATATTCTGGGTGGATAGAGAAGACTTTCGTGAGATAAGTTGGGGATATGCAGAGAATATGCAATAATATGCACGGAATGTGCGTTGGATATTCATGAATATTACAAGAATATTCATATTTCTTGAATAAAATTTGGATATATGCAGGAATATTCGTAATTTTGCACTCCCAAAAAGAATATTTCTTGCATATTGATGAAAAAGAATGACAGAATGGCGGCTTTGAGGGCTATCATAGCTCGCAAGGAATTGAGTTCGCAAGAGGAGGTTATACAGGCTCTGGCTCTTGAAGGGTTCACTGTTACCCAGTCAACTCTTTCGCGAGACATGAACAAGCTCAAGATTGTAAAGAAGATGGTATCTGACGGCAGATCTATATATCTTTTGCCTGAGGAAACTCTTTACAAGCGTGTATATCAGGCATATACTCTGGTTGACAATCCACCTGTTCCTGGTTTTCTCTCTATGCAGTTCTCCGGAAATATGGGGGTTATAAAGACTAAGCCCGGACATGCTGGCAGTATTGCATATCATTTGGATTCAGCTATGCCTGAGGGAGTGCTTGGAACAATAGCCGGAGATGATACGATTTTTGTGGTGATAAATCAGGAGATACCAATCAAGCAAGTGTCTGAGAACATTACTGCAGCATTAAAAAGTAATCAGTAAAAAAGTACAATACAGATAATTCCTTAAAATAGAAAATGGCAAATATTAAGGTTTTGGTTGCTGACGCAAGTCATGAGAAGTATGTTGATACAATACTTGACACTATTCGTACAGCTGCAAAGAAACGTGGTACGGGTATTGCGGAGCGTACACATGAGTACGTTGCTACCAAGATGAAGGAAGGTAAGGCAATCCTTGCTGTTGATACAGATACCCAGACAGAGTTGGGTGACAAGTTCGTTGGCTTTAGCTATATTGAGACATGGGGGAATAAGTCATACGTTACGACCTCTGGTCTTATTGTTCACCCAGACTATCTTGGCATGGGTGTTGCAAAGCGTATTAAGAACTATACGTTCACTCTGGCTCGTGTTCGCTGGCCTCATGCAAAGATATTCTCCCTTACAAGTGGAGATGCTGTTATGAAGATGAACACGCAGTTGGGCTATGTACCAGTATCATTCAATCAGCTTACCGACGATGATGCTTTCTGGCGTGGTTGTGAGGGTTGTGTAAACCATGACATTCTGGTGGCAAAGAACAGAAAGTTCTGTATCTGTACAGGTATGCTCTACGACCCAGAGAAGCATACTGGCGAGCCTACTCCAAGTGAGGTGTTCCAGGATGTTATAAGAACTCTCACATTGAGAGGTATTCAATTTTAGGATAATATAAAAAACGATAATAAATTATGGCTAAGAAGAAAGTAGTGGTTGCCTTCAGTGGTGGCCTTGACACAAGTTACAACGTGATGTACCTCACCAAGGAAATGGGTTATGAGGTTTATGCTGCATGTGCAAACACAGGTGGTTTTAGTGCTGAACAGCTTAAGGCAAACGAGGAAAATGCTTATAAACTTGGTGCTGTTAAGTATGTAACTCTCGATGTAACTAAGGAGTATTATGATAAGTCTCTGAAGTATATGATTTATGGCAATGTTCTTCGTAACAACTGCTATCCTATCTCTGTATCTTCCGAGCGTATCTTTCAGGCTATCGCTATTGCTCGCTATGCAAAGGAAATTGGTGCTGACGCTATTGCACATGGTTCAACTGGTGCAGGTAATGACCAGATCCGTTTTGACATGACTTTCCTCGTTATGGCTCCTGGTGTGGAGATTATCACACTCACACGTGACCGTAACCTTAGTCGTCAGGAAGAGGTTGACTACCTCAACGCAAATGGCTATTTCGCAGACTTCACAAAGTTGAAGTATTCATATAACGTAGGTATCTGGGGAACTTCTATTTGTGGTGGTGAGATTCTTGACTCAAAGCAGGGTTTGCCAGAGTCTGCTTATCTCAAGCACGTTACAAAGGAAGGCCCTGAGACTCTCAAACTCGGTTTTGAGAAGGGTGAGCTTTGCTCTGTAAATGGTGTTGCCTATGACGATAAGATCAAGGCAATCCAGGCTGTTGAGCAGATTGGTGCAGCATACGGTATTGGTCGTGACTGTCACGTTGGTGATACTATCATTGGTATCAAGGGTCGTGTAGGTTTTGAGGCTGCAGCTCCTATGCTTATCATCGGTGCTCATAGATTCCTTGAGAAGTTCACACTCTCTAAGTGGCAGCAGTATTGGAAGGATCAGGTAAGCAACTGGTACGGTATGTTCCTCCACGAGTCTCAGTATCTTGAGCCAGTTATGCCAGATATCGAGGCTATGCTTACTTCTTCTCAGCGTAACGTTACAGGTGTCGTAGAGCTTGAGCTTCGTCCACTCGGTTTCCAGACCGTTGGTGTTGACTCTCCAAACGACCTTGTCAAGAATAAGCTTGGTGAGTATGGTGAGACTGCTAAGGCTTGGACATCAGAGGATGCAAAGGGCTTTATCAAGGTTACATCTACTCCTCTTCGTGCTTACTATCTTGCTCACCCAGGTGAAAGAGATTAATTAATATATCATATATATCCCTCCTTCTATGGAGGGATTCTAATAACTATCCCTATGCAAAAGAAATTCTATCTGTCTCAGAGTGACAAGAAAATTGGTGGTGTCTGTGGTGGACTCGCTGAGTATTTCGATGTTGATCCTTTCATGGTTCGACTGGTTGTTTTCCTTGCTGTTTTCTTTGGAGGCCTGAGTCTCTGGATTTATATCCTTGTATGGCTTCTTGCTCCGAAAAGAGCCTAAGACAGATGGATGTTTAAAATAAATATGGTAAGAGTAGGTATTCTTGGAACTGCTGGTTATACTGGCGGTGAACTTATAAGATTATTGATTAATCACCCAGAGGCTGAGATTGTATTCGCTAATAGCGAGTCAAATGCAGGCAACAAGGTGTATGATGTTCACGAGGGACTTATTGGTGATACTGAACTGGAGTTCACGAGTGAGATGCCTTTTGACAAGGTTGACGTAGTGTTCTTCTGTTTTGGTCATGGTAAGAGCGAGGCTTTCCTCAAGGAGCATACCATTCCTGCTAACGTGAAGATCATTGACTTGGCTCAGGACTTCCGCATCAAGGGCGATCACGACTATGTGTATGGCTTGCCTGAGACTCATCGTGAGGAGATTGCTAAGTGTCAGCATCTGGCTAACCCAGGTTGCTTTGCTACTTGCATTCAGGAAGGACTTCTTCCACTTGCAAAGGCAGGTATTCTGACTCACGATATTGCTGTTAATGCTATCACGGGTTCAACAGGTGCAGGTCAGAAGCCGGGTGCAACAACCCATTTCTCTTGGCGCAACAATAACTTCTCTGTCTATAAGCTCTTCACTCATCAGCATCTGCATGAGATTTGCCAGACTTTGAACGAACTTCGTCCTGCGTCTGCTCCTCGTGCTATTGATACTCTTGACGAGGGTTTTGAGGGTGATGGTATTACAGTTGATTTCATCCCTTACCGTGGTGACTTTGC
>CACYXI010000164.1 GCA_902778265.1 uncultured Bacteroidales bacterium
CATTCCGCTCGACCGCCTGTCACTCTCACCTCAATGCGGTTTCGCTTCATGCGCTATCGGCAACAAACTCACTCAGGAAGAGCAATGGGCAAAGCTCAAGCTGGTTCGTGAGATTGCGGATGAGGTTTGGAAGTAGTCAGAGGGTTCTCCCTCGCTATGCCATGTAGCATCAAGACAATGAACAAGAATTAAACAACCACTTTTTACTAACGGGTAGCGATAGGGGAGCACTAATTTCCTTATTGTTACCCGTTACTCGTTACCCCCATCGTGATAGAGGCAATTACATTGCTTTGACGGATATTTCTTAATCAAATCCATAGGAATTTTTATGCCATAACAATGATGGAATGCATCAACAATAAGAGCCTGATATTTCTTTTTCGGAGCTTTACTCTCCAATGCCAATGAAGTGTCAAGGAATTGGTGCGCCCATGAATAATCATAGGCCATAACCGCCTTAATAAATCTATCGACTTCACGCATTCCGCTACCTAACTTTCCTGCAATTATGGCATCTCTAAGTTTCTCAAGTTTCTTCTTGAAGAACGGATGTGGCCAAACCGCAATAGCTGACAACGCACTCTCTATATGAGGTTCTTCAAGATTGAAATTCTCCAATTCGGCTGCAATAAATTCCAAATCATTCGTTTTATTGTATCTTGCCAATGCCATCAGAAGTTCCTCGCATGGCTCTTTTATGTACAATTCACGAATACGATTATAATGAGCATCATCAACTGGAGGCATTTTCTTAAGTTTTTCCTTTAAGAAATCATATAATGGAATATCTGGAGTGAACAAAGCGAGAGAGTCATTCATCAAAGAGTCTTGAACAGAGATGCAACCTCTACTACGAGCACCACTAGCAAACGAAAGGAACATACTTCCAACGTGTCCTTTCCACCAATAGTCACCACCTCCAACTCTCAATGTCGTAGTATCCTTATAATTGTCAAGAACCATCTTCTCCAAGCCATTATACCCTCTTGAAGCTAATGCTTTGAATGCTATAACTCTTACGGAAGCACTATGATTTTTGGCATAAACAAGTTCTTTCAACTGTTCATCCGTACAGAGGCTATCCAAAAAAGAAAAAGGTATCCTACGATGAACTCGCACTTTATTACCTTCATGCTGATACTCACTCAAATCTACCTGTTCAAGTATGCTATCAACATTATAATAATAATGTCCATCCTCACTCAGATCAACACAATTGTAATAATCCAAAATAAACAACATTTTGTCTAAATTGCTTGGTTCATTACGACAAGCTGTTATCAATAGTAATGATAATAATATTCCAAATAGATTCTTCATTTGTCTTAGGTTTGTTTCTATCAAGTGCAAAAGTAATTAAAATTCATAACACCACCAAATATTCAGACAACAAAAACGATGCACTATTTTCCTTATTGTTACCTGTTACTTGTTACCCCAGGCACTCTTCCCAGTACTTCACCACATCCACATACTGCTTCCTGTATTTCTGGTGAGCCTTCATGTCAGCATCTGAAATCCTTATGTCATTATCCATATCCGTCAGTCGGGCATCGTCAATGGTGATATACAATTTCTGGAGGCCCTTGATGGTACGGCTCAAAGTGGGGCGGTCGCATATCACCGAGTTGCCGAGCGTGCTGACCACGCGCTCTATGAAGCCTGAATAATTTTCATCCATGCCTTTCTCTTCCATATAGTAGATGAAGATCATCGCCCAGAAACGCGTCTTGCTTGCCTTCTTCCTTGCTGCAAACACGAAATCCGAATATGTGTTAGGCGTGGGGTGATAATATCTCTCTACCATATTCCTACAGCGACGTATGAAATCCTCTTCACACTCTACGGTATGAAAAGGATTCCTCGCAGGTCGCCCAACCGCCTTCTTCGGCCGAGGCTCAAATATTTCTTCTTCCCACTCCACGCCCTTACTCTGTTTTATCTTCGTCAGACTCGTCAACCCATTCATCGTCATCATCGAAGTTCTCCTCTTCCTCTGAGAACATCGACATCTGGAGTATGTCAATGGCGATGATGAGACAGGTGTGGTTCATGTCTGGCGACTTAACGTCATACTTTGCTTTCAGCTCATCAAGCTTTGCCCACAATGCCTTCTCTTTTGCCTTCTCAGGATGGCTCTCGCCTATGGTCCAGTTCTCCCTTATCCATGCAGCCATCTCACTCGCCATGAGCACCTGCTGATAGCGGAACGTAGTGTCGATAAACGTGTCCATAGCGTCATAGAGCGACAACTCGAGCATATCCTTACACACGAGCCTTCCCACCTTCATGTGGTTCTCTACAGCCCACAGGTCGTCGGCGCACTTGCCTATGGCTGCAATGAGTTTCTTCTTTTTCTCATCTGACTGGTCATGTCCTCCCCAGTGCGATTTTATGCCATAGAACACGTGCATCGAAACCTCGTTGCGAGCCACGCTGGTGTAGTTCTCCTCATCGTTCATCATCAGCATGTGAATGTCATACAGGATGGCAGCCGACAGGTTAGGCCACTTGCAGTCGGTTATGAAGCCATACAGCTCCTTGTTGTCCAAGCTGCTCTCGCCGTCGGCCATGTTCCAAGGCCATGCCGACCAGTCTGTCTTCTTGCCACGGAAAAGAGGATAGCACATATCCTTCAGATCCAGATAGAACCTGAAGCGCACGCGGTCTTTCTCGCTCAGGGTGTTGATAGCAGCCAGACTACGGCTCTCGCTTGCATAGTCAGGGTCCTCGAATACCTCAAGCGTATATTCCGTGTTCGCGCTGTATCTTCCATCGCAGAATATCCCGTCGTTAGCCGTCTGCATCAGCAGCTCGCGATAGTCCTCACTATCCCGTTCAGGCAGATTGTCGAAATCCACATTCTTTATAAAGTAGTCAAACCGATTCAGTATGTCTTTTAATATATTTCTTTCCATATTTTATTTAATTTTTGTAAGGAGTATAAGGAGTACATGGAGTACAAGGAGTTCAAGACGAATGTCTTAAGCCCTCAAGTAAACGACAAATGCTATCGTCTTGTACTACTTAAGCGACTTTAGGAGCATAACTCCTTGTACTCCTTTCACTCCTTAAAAATGTGGGTGCAAGAACCCTCATGCGTCTGCAAAGATAGTAATATTCCTGCACCCCACAAAATTTCTTCTACACTATTTTTCTTATTGTTACCTGTTACTTGTTACCGCCCTATCTGCAATCAGGTGGTTGCGCCCCGAAGGGGCAAGATCTGCAATTAGCCCAGGGCAACGCCCTGGGTAATTAGAGGTGTACCTAATCGCCCTGTAAGGGCAAAAGCCCTAAATTGATTTCAATGCTTTTGCCCCTTTAGGGCGAACCGACCCCCTCACTATACCCATGGCGATGCCATGGGCTGTGAGCTTGCTACCCCTTCGGGGTGCCATCGGATTCATGCGGATAATCACTCCTCTTACGCCACCAGTTGCAGCACCTTCTCGTAGCAGCCTTCTGACACCTTGCGGATGAGTCCGTCGGCAACCCATCGGCTTATCACCATCTTCACGTTGGCGCTGTCGCCATTCTGCACACGCATAGCGATGAGCTCCTGCACGCTGAAATGGTCGGGAAGCACAGAGAACAGCTTCTTGTTCTTCGACATTCGTCCCTGCTTCTGCATGAGTGAGTTGTCGATGTCGTTGATGTCCTCGTAGTCCTTGCCACAGAAGGTATATACCCCAAGTCGGTGAGCCTCGGCTGTCCACTTCACCACCTTCGCTATGTCGCGAATCTGCTTCTCGTCAGTAGGACAACCGCGAAGATACCATTGCAGCACACCAGCACGCATAGCCACCACAAGGGCACGCTTGCCGAGGTCATACCACACCTCGTCAGGGTTCTCGTCGTCTTCCTTGTCCCACTTGTTCTTGAGCATCATGACGGTCTTCTCGAGCCACGGCAGCTGCACCTTCCTACCGTCCTTGCCTGCTTCTGAGAGAAGGTCGCAAGCCTCGTCAAACTGTGCCTGCTCCGTCTCGGTAAGGTTCTCATAGTGAGGAAATCCCTTTATCCTAACCGATGGCATGAAGGCGAAGAGCACACGGTTGTTAAGACCGCCTTCAGGGTTGTTGTAGAACTTATGCATACCGCCAGGAGTACCGCAGTAGAGGCAGTTGAGGAAGATAGGAATGCGGATGTTGCGCGTCAGATGGCTCTTGCTCTCCTTACCGCCCATGGCATTGTCGAATGCCTTGCACAGAAGGTCGTCGTTATCGCCGTACACCGTCTTCTTCGCCTTCGAGAGTCGTGCCACCTCCTCCGTGAACTGAATGGCATGTTCTCCCTCGAGATTGTCGAGATACTCCAGCATCTGACTTGTGGTGATGTCGTCGCCGAAGAGCTTCACTCGTGGACGTGGGTCGTCGGGCTTCTCTGAGGCATCGCTTGCCTTGTTGCAGATGGCGAGATACTCGGCAGCCTTCTGGCGCTCAATGTTGTCCTCAATGCGGATGCGCTTCGTCATGAGGTCGAAGAGATGCGCAGCGAATGCCTTACCGCTACTGCTCTTGCCCACCACGGCTGTCTGAAACGAGAGCGAGTTCTCACGGCCGTCCATGTAGTTGAAACGGATGTGCGTGCCATACACGCCCCAGATTGGCAGCATAGCCATATACACCTGCGAGCGGAGATGCTTGGGGTAGTGTGCGAGAATCATCTCCTCCACGGCTGAGAGCCTTGGCAGACGAGGCAGCTGGATGTCGGTCTCGTCAGAAGCGTTGCTCACGTTTCTCAGCTCGCTAATCACACCTCTCATCACGGGCGTTATCGTGCGGCCGTTTGTGGCAAGGGCGTTGCTGATGGTGCGACGAATCTCGGCATCGGGAAGGGTGGGGAAGTAAGGAGCCACGAGCATGTAGAGCGTGTTGAAGTTGTAGTCGCAGATGTGGCGAAGCTCACGCACAAGTATGAAGAGGTCATCGTTGCGCTCACCCTCGCGAGGATTTCCCTGTGTGGCTATTCGGCGGAGCAGAGCCTCGATGATGCTGCTGAACTTGATGCCCTGATAGTTGAAGTTGTCGCTCACCTTCACCTCACCTGCATTCTGGCTCTCATCCTTCGCGCCTTCTTCCTTCATCTCTTCTTCCTTCGTTTCTTCTTCCTTCATCTCTATCCTTTCCTCCATAGCATGATTGAAGAGCCTGTCATTGTCAACGAAGAGCATGTAGTCCTTGCTGGGAAGGAATGACACGCGCGACAGATCCTTGATCTTGCGGTCGGCAAACTCGCTCATCCCGAATGCTGCTGCAAGCCTCTCCTGGCACTGGGTTATTCGCTCGCCTTCACCGAGTATGGTCACCAGTCGGAGCCCTTCGCCACGGGGAGTGACATGGGCAAGAACGATGCCCAGTTCCGTTTCCTTGCCGGCAATCTGCTCGTCATAGAACTTGCGAGGATTCACCTTCATGTGGTCCCAGTCGTGCAGACAGAATCCACTTGGAATGGCAGTCTCAGCCGTTGGACGCACGCCATCCTCTGGCATCTGGCAAGCATAGAGCACCACAGGCAGATCGCCCTTCAGCTTGCTTTTCATCTCCTGATCAGCCTCAGCCTCAATCTGACGCATCGTGCTGTTCACCTCGAATGAGTTGGTAAGGGTATCGAGCGCCTCAGGAGTAAGACGCTTCATGGTCTTGCTTCTGCAAGAGTCCATGTAACCAATTGGGGTAATTTTCTTTTCCATGCTGAATTGTTTTTGAAGTTAGAGAATTGAGCCTTCGGGCTCTTTGACGATTGCAAAATTACGACAAATTCCCCGTACCTCCAAGCCTTTTCCGCCTGTGCATAATTAGTGTGCTATTCTTTGTAATTAGTGTGGTAATTTGCAGAATTAGTGTGGTAATTTCAAAGAGCTATATTGTGATAGTGTGCAATCGTCAAAGGCGGTTATATATTTTTCTTGACGAAAACTTGCACGAATAAGGAATTATCTGTATCTTTGCAAACAGATAATTAAAACCGAACTTATGGGAGAAAAAATCATCAAAATAGTCAAGGGCATAGGTATAGCAACAATATATCTTATAGCATTATTCTTTATCTATTTCCTTGGACACTATTTACTCAACAAACCAACAGTTGCTTTCCGTAATGATCTATTGTGTATATATTTTCATTTAAACTGGCTCTCTTTCTTTTTCCTTGCAGTAACATTATGCCCTGTCGGGTTCTCGTTTGTCAAGAAAAGGTGGGCAAAGCCATTACGATTCATCAATGCACTTAACCTCATACTATTAATATGCATCTTGATTTTCGCTCAACCATATACCACCGCAGCAGAAATGGAAGAGAACTATCTTGAGCATAAGGATGATATGGAGAAGCTCGTTAGATATGTCAACGCATCGGCAAAGCATAATACTGAATTAGTATACAAACTCAAGGAAATAGATTCTTGGAATTGTAAAGAAAAGGGAACAATCAAGCAACTTATGGAAAAAGCAAATGTGAAAGAAATCAAAATAACCACCCGCCCCGATACTTGCACCATAGATGCAGACCTTGTCTACAAATACTTTGGCAAATCATTAAGATACTTTTATGTCATCAGAATTAATGCCAAGATACTTAATAAAGACGTTACTTATCCCCATAAGGGAGCTCCTTATTTGAATTATAATGACAGCGTGGCAATCACTTACGATGATTCCTTTTTTTCCTGCCCAAGATTTCCTGATTATAGTGAATTCGTCAAGAAACTACAGGCACGCAGGAATAAGCAAATTTTTAGCGGCCAGTAACAAAGTAACAGGTAACAATAAGAAAACGACTGCCCTGTTTTATAATTCTATATATAATAAGGTATATAAACTCCTTAGAAATTTTTAGTAAAATTCTTGGTCATGCACACAATTCCTTATTGTTACTTGTTACTTGTTACCGAGGCCGCTTGCCCTGCCTCCGCTGTGCCTTCGCTATGCCTTCGCTCTACCTTCGCTTCAGGTCCGTTTCTCCTTCGCTTCAAATCCGCTTCAGGTCCGTTCCTAAGAATGGGATAATAGCGAAGCCATATCGGGGTAACAAGTAACAGGTAACAATAAGGAAAATAGTATGAAAAAATCCGATGCTCTTGCTTCTTGGCAGGAACATCGGAGTATGTGTGTCAGAGGTCGGACTTTCTTCTTAAGGCTTGCTCTCCCCTTCGATATAGTTCTCCATGCACATCATCTCACCATCGAATACGGCATAGGTGAACTGCCATATCCAGTCGCCGAGAAGGCATGAGCGCGTGAGCATGAGGTCAAGCTCTATGTGGCGGTGGCCGAAGAGGAAGTAATCCACGTCGGGATGCGACTTGAGGTATTCTTTGGCAAAGATAACGAGATACTCCTTGTCCTCCCCCATGTAAGGCGGTTCCTTGCCGTCCTTGCGCTTCAGGCGTGAAGACTTTGCCCAGTTGAGACCGAACTTCATTCCCCATGTGGTTGGAAGCACGTTGCGGAAAAGCCATTGGCAAGTCTTGCTCGTGAATATCTTCTTTATGAACTTGAATTTCTTGTCAGGGTCGCCAAGGCCGTCGCCGTGTGCAAGATAGAAAGTCTTGCCGTTGATTTCGAGGGTTTCAGGCTTATGGTGAACGATAACGCCGCACTCTTTTTCAAGATAGCCATATTCCCAGATGTCGTGGTTGCCTGTGAAGAAATGCACCTCTATGCCGGCATCGGTTAGTTCCGACAGCTTGCCAAGAAAGCGCGTGTAGCCCTTTGGCACGACGTATTTGTACTCGTGCCAGAAATCAAACATATCGCCCAAGAGATAGACGGCGGAAGCCTTTGCCTTTATCTCATCGAGAAAGCGCACGAGACGGCGTTCCTGGGTGCGTGGATGCTCTGCGGCGAGTGAGCCGAGGTGGGCGTCGGAGAGAAAATAAACAACCCCCATTTTTAATCCAGTCCTAATTCAACTCTTGCCTCTTCGGTCATCATTGACTTGTCCCATTCTGGCTCAAAGACCATATTGACATTGGCACTTGTAACGCCTTCAACGGCAAGCACCTTTGTGCGCACGTCTTCGAGGATGAAGTCAGCCGCAGGGCATGAAGGGGCGGTGAATGTCATGTCGAGGTCGAGTGCTCCCTCGTCGTTGAGGTCGATCTTGTAGATGAGACCGAGGTCGTAGATGTTTACAGGAATCTCTGGGTCATAGACCGTCTTGAGCACGTCAACGATGCGCTCTTCTATCTTTGTACGTTCTTCTTGTGTCATATTGTTGTGATTTTTTTTGTTGTCGGGTTGGCCGGATTTTCCGGTTCTTCCAGAATTTCCAGAATTTCCGGTTTTTTCGGGTTTTCCGGATTGACTGGATGTTAGAGCTTTCCACTCTCGCGATACGAGTAGTAGTGGCCGTCGGTCACTATAATGTGGTCGAGGAAATGCAGTCGCATGGCGTCACAGGCACGCTTCACTTGCTTGGTGATCTGGTCGTCGTAGCCACTTGGATTGATGTTGCCGCTTGGATGGTTGTGGGCAAGGGCTACTACAGTGGCGTTGCACAGTACGGCTTCCTTAATGATAAGGCGCACGTCAACGGCTGTCTCCGTTATTCCGCCGTGGGAGAGTCGCACGGTCTTGATGTGCTTGTAGTTATTGTTCATCAGCACTATGTAAGCCTCTTCCACGTCGAGGTCGCGCATCTTTGGCAATAGGTGGTCGTAGATGCTATTGGGTGTGCTGAGATCAAGCCGTTCGAGCTTATCCTCATGCTCGCGTCGCTTGCCCAGTTCGCAGGCTGCAAGTATGGATATTGCTTTCGCCTCGCCTATGCCGTTGTATGCGGTGAGTTCAGCAAGGCTCTTTCTGCCAAGCGTACCGAGATTGTTGTCGCAGTCCTTTAAGATGCGCTTCATAAGGTCAACGGCAGACTCGCTCGTGTTTCCAGAGCCTATGAGGATGGCAAGTAGCTCGGCGTTGGATAGGTTCTCGGCACCTATGCGTGCGAGTTTCTCGCGAGGGCGGTCGTCCTCAGCCCAGGAGGTGATGGGAAGTGGGGTATGGCCTCTCCCCCCGCCCTCTCCCGTAGAGAGGGAGCCGGAGCGCTGTGGGCATTCCGTATTCAGAGCCTTGTTCTGCTCAGTATTCTCTGTATTCTCTGCCTTTGAGGTTTCTTCCTTGAAATCCTCTGGCTCATAGAATTCTTTTACTCTCCACATAGGCGATTAGATTATGATTGGTGAATTATTACTTATAAAAAGTCTTCTCGAAAGCCTGAAACTCGTCCTGCTTTCTTACGCATCTCTTCCACCATGCCTCAAGGAATCCGAAACCGTAGCCCATGAGCTGAACGAAGGCGGCTGCTATGCTGATGAAACCGATGCGAGGCGACTTGTTCTTTATTGTTGAGTCGATGAAGATAAGCAACGAGTAGAGCAAAATCGGCAACCAGGGGGCGGCGCATAACCAGTACCACTTGTGCGGATCGTCATAGTGCATTAGGAGTCGCCCTACCATTGATATTAGGATGAGCGAGATGACGCCAACAGTAAATACCATAGGCAGCATGTGTACCAGTTTCATGGTGCCAGGGTGGCGCTTTTCAAGATTGATACGCGCTATACCGCTGTTATACACCTGTCGGAAGAACTTGCGGAGGTCTGTGCGGCGCTTGTGCCAAACCCATGCCGTAGGGAAGAGGCGGCATTTGTGACCAGCCTCCACGATGCGGTATGAGAAATCGATGTCTTCACCGAAGCGCATCTTCGAGAATCCTCCGAGCTGCTGATAGACTTCACGCTTTATGCCCATGTTGTATGAGCGTGGGTAGAACTTGTCGAGCTTCGCCTTTCCTCCGCGTATTCCGCCTGTAGTGAAGAACGAGGTCATGGAGTAGGAGATAGCCTTCTGCACAGGTGTGAATGAAGGGTGTGAGGCATCTGCCCCGCCGAAAGCCTCGCAAGGGTTCGTGGTCAGTTCCTGATCGAGGGCTTTTAGGTAGCCGTCGGGAAGAACCACGTCGCTATCAAGGATTATGAGATAGTCGCCTTTGGCACGCTCTGCACCATAGTTACGGCTCTGTCCTGGACCTGAGTTCTCCTTTAGGTAATAGTTGAGAGGAAGGCTGTTTGCGTATTTCTCGCATACATCCTTGCAGGGAATGGCAGAACCATCCTCTACGATGATGACCTCAAAGTCAGAATAAGCCTGACGGGTGAGACTGTCAAGCAGTTCGTCAACCTCGTCAGGCCTATTATATACTGGTACTATAATGCTATATTTCATATATTTATTAGGAAAACCTAATATATGGAGTGGGGGAGATTACTCCTTCATGCGCTGGATGTAGCTACCGTCGCGGGTATCTACCTGTACGAGGTCGCCCTCGTTGATGAAGAGAGGTACGCGAATCTCAGCACCAGTCTCAAGAGTAGCAGGCTTGAGAGTGTTTGTAGCAGTATCGCCCTTAACGCCTGGCTCAGAGTGAGCGATGCGAAGAACGGTCTTAACTGGCATCTCAGCATAGAGAACTGTATCTGTATCAGCATCGCTAACAACCTCAACGATGTCGCTCTCCTTCATGTACTCAACGCCTGTTACGAGTTCAGAAGAGATAGGAGTCTGATCGTATGTCTCCTGATTCATGAAGATGTAGTCCTCACCTTCCTTATAGAGATACTGGTATGGGCGACGTGTGATCTGAACCTCCTCGAGCTTCTCGCCGATGTTGAAGCGACGCTCAAGTACGCGACCGTCAGTTACGTTCTTCAGCTTGATGATCATGATAGTGTTACCCTTACCTGGCTTGCGGTGCTGGAAATCAATGCACACCCAGATGCCGCCGTCCATACGAACTGCTACACCCTTCTTAATGTCCTGTGAATTAATCATTGTAATTTTATTGTTATGAAATTTGTTTTTACTTATTTTGGTGCAAAGTTACTACATTTTCGGCAAAAAACGCCTATTTTTAACAAAAAAACTACTCGAAATAAAGAAAATTACGCTTTTTTGATGCTAAAAAGGTGAATTTTCTTTGTTAATTCAAAAAATATGAGTACTTTTGCACCCTGAATTGCGCAAAAGTGCTTTTTAGTAAGGTAAGAATCAAAAATAACAAATAAAATAGAACAACAATGAAAAGAACATTTCAGCCACACAACCGCCGTCGCGTGAACAAGCACGGTTTCCGCGCTCGCATGGCAACTAAGAACGGTCGTCGCGTACTCGCTTCTCGTCGTGCACACGGTCGTAAGAAGCTTACTGTTAGCTCTGAGAACCACGGTAAGTAATTATGGCTCTTGAGTCATAAAAAGGCAGTCTTTCAGTTATGGAAGACTGCCTTTTTTGTTATATTTATAAAAAAGTGCGCGATAAATTTTGTAGTTTGGTCGGTTTGTCTTAACTTTGTACCAAAATATGCACATAGACAATGAATGGTAAAGAATTCTTGAATAAGTTCAAAAGCAGCTTTCTGTGGGCGAATCTTCTGGCGATGGCGTTGGTTGTCGTCATTTGCGTGATGGGCGTAAAGTATGGACTTGACACCTATACTCATCATGGAGAGGCTATCGCTGTACCTGACGTGCGTCGTCGCTCGTTTGATGAGGCTGAGCGCATTCTGAATAGTCTCGGCTTCAACGTGATGGTGGTGGATACTGGCTATGTTAAGACATTGCCTGCTGATGCCGTATTGGAACTTTCACCAGAGGTTGGTCAGAAGGTGAAGACAGGTCGTACTATCTATCTTACGATAAATGCTTCTGACTCCCCTGTGCTTACCATGCCTGACGTGATAGACAACTGCTCTTTCCGTGAGGCTCAGGCAAAGCTCACGGCTATGGGTTTCCTTATTGGCGAACCGCAGTATATTACGGGTGAGAAGGACTGGGTGTATGGAGTGAAGTGCAATGGCAAGAGTCTGGCGGCTGGAGACCGAGTTTCCATAGAAGACAAAATCGTGCTTCAGGTAGGTAGCGGTCAGCGTGATGCCAACGACTCGCTCGTTGTTACTGATGCCGTTTATGAGAATATGCCTGAGCGTGGTGATGTAAATGGAGGTGAGGTTGATAACTTCCAGGTTGTTGAGTAGCACAAGTGGTAACAAGTAACAGGTAACAATAAGGAATTTTGAAAGAACAGGAAGAAATAT
>CACYXI010000165.1 GCA_902778265.1 uncultured Bacteroidales bacterium
AATGAAAGCTGCATATTTATAAGCCAAAATAGAAAAAACTTCGCATTTTGTTTTGTATTGTGCTTGTTTCTTCGTACCTTTGCAAACGATCATCGGTATGATGTTCAAGTGTGAACGCCGGTGTGACTTTTGTGGGTAAAATATAACAAGCGTTTGCTATTATTCGGAATTGCTCTAAGAATCTACCAAATTCAAAAAGAAACCGAAACCGAATGAATAAGTCGCAAACGTCTGTGCGATATGCATGGACGTGACTTATCCGGTTTTGGTAGGTTTTGGTAGAGCCTTTAGAGCATGGATTGGAATACCGTCCATGTTTTTTTGTGCTCTATCTCAGCCTACCTCCGAAGATAAGCAATACGCCTTAATGCATAGCGTATGGCAAATACAAACCTTGCAAATGCAAAGACTGCGAAGAACGATGAATTCTATACGCAGTATGCAGACATACAGAAAGAGATCAACGCTTATCTGGATTACAACCCAGACGTGTTTCGCGACAAGACGGTGCTACTGCCTTGCGATGATCCTGAGTGGAGTAACTTTACCAAGTTCTTCGCCCAGAACTTCCAGTTGTTCGGACTGAAGAAGCTGATTTCTACAAGTTACGCTCCTGAGAGTAAGAAATACAAAATGCCTTATCAGCCTACCCTATTCGAAACCTCACAGCCCCATTTCAATGCAGACAAGACTAAGACAAACGGCAAAATATTCGTGTTGGAGCAAGACATCACAGGCGACAATCGTATTGACATCAACGATCTGGAATGGCAGTACCTGGAGGGTGACGGAGATTTCCGCAGCAAAGAAGTAAAAGCCTTACGCGATGAAGCAGATATCATCATCACGAATCCGCCGTTCTCGCTTTTTAGGGAGTTTGTAACATGGTTAATGGACTCAGGCAAACAGTTTGTTATAATTGGGAGCATGAATGCCGTTTCATATAAAGAGATATTTCCATTAATTAAAGATAACAAGATGTGGATGGGTAATGGTTTTCAAAATGGGAACGCCTATTTCCGTGTTGAAGCACCACGAGTCAGTTATGCAGATGGTGTATTTGACGAAAGCACAAATCTTGTAAAGTTCCGAAACTGTTGCTGGTATACCAATATCGATCATGGTAGACGTCATCAGCCTCTTAAGTTAATGACAATGGCGGAAAACTTTAAGCACAGTAAACATAAAGAAATACGAGGTCGAAAAGACTACATCCATTACGAAAACTATGATGCAATCGAAGTTCCATACACCGATGCAATTCCTTCAGATTTCGATGGAGCGATGGGAGTTCCCCTTACTTTCTTGGATAAATATTGCCCTGAGCAGTTTGAAATCATTGGGCAAACACAAGGTGATTCTGGCAAGGAACTAGGGTTAAAACCTTTCCCTCGTGAGCTAAAGAAACTAAATCCAAGCCTACGTGATGGTCAGTTATACTATATGGAAGATAGCATTCCTCAAAAGCCCTATGCAAGAATATTAATCCGCAAAAAACAATAAGCTTATGAAGACAGAACTAAAGATCTATACCGTAGAACAGATTTGCGACGGCTTCGACTACAACGAATTCGAAGGTAAGGGCGTTTATGGCATGGCTGGCCAGTTGGTGATTCAGCCAGAGTATCAACGCAACTACATTTATGCCGATGGCAAACGCGATGTGGCAGTGATAGAATCCGTATTGAAAGGCTATCCCCTCGGCCTTATATATTTTAATAATAATGTAGAGACGGGGAAATATGAAGTGCTCGACGGTCAGCAGCGCATCACCTCATTAGGGCGTTTCGTGAAGAACAAGTTTGCCGTGAAGGTGAACGGTCTGGAGCAGATATTCGACGGACTTGATAAAGGACTTCAGCAGAAGATTCTCAAGACGAAACTATTGGTTTATATCTGCGAAGGCGAAGGTGAACATGCAGAGAAAGAAATCAAGGAATGGTTTAAGACTATTAATATAGCAGGCATTCCGCTCAATCACCAGGAGGAGTTGAATGCAATCTACAGCGGTCCGTTTGTCACGAAATGCAAAGAAGAATTTTCAAATTCTCAGAATGCCAATATTCAGAAATGGGAATCGTATGTAAAGGGCCCCGCTAATCGTCAGATGTTTCTCGCAACAGCTCTTGAATGGGTGAGCAAAGGTAACGTAGATGGCTATATGACTGCCCATCGTCGCGATGAGAATATTAACGAGATTAAGACCTATTTCAATACGGTTATCGATTGGGCAGACAATCTCTTCAACGACATCTATCCTGAGATGCAGGGATTGAACTGGGGCGACCTCTATGAGCGGTTCCATTCAAATGCCTATAACCACAATGAGCTGTCTGCTAAGGTGGCAGAACTTTACGCTGATGACTACGTGTCAGATCATAAAGGCATCTTTGAGTTTGTACTGGGCGGTTGTAAGGAGACTCGCCTGCTGAATGTGCGTCTGTTCGATAAGCCCACCATGCGTAAGGTGTATCAGGAGCAGACGGAGAAAGCTAAAGCTCTGGGTGTAAGTAACTGCCCTTATTGTGCAGAAGGTCATGAGGCTAACCGCCATAGAATCTGGAAGCCAGAGGAAATGGATGCTGACCATGTAACGGCCTGGAGTAAGGGAGGTTCAACAAGTATTGAGAATTGTCAGATGCTGTGCAAGACTCATAACAGAATGAAAGGAAACAGATAAACAAACTAAAAACGAAAGATTATGAAAAAAGTATTTTTATCATTGGTATTGTTAATGGCAGGAATGGTAATCAATGCACAAGACAATCCACTAACTAATGGTGTCTATGAAAAGAAAGTTGTTGTAACAGCGGATTCTGTTAAGGCATCGGCACTGTATGTAAGGGCACTTGAAGCTCTTAGTGATTGGGCAGGAAGCAACGCTAATTCAAAAATGGGGATAGATGTTCAAGACAAAGACGAATCACTTATTGTTTATAAGGGTAATGTCCATCTTGGTTTTGAATACTATAGCAAGTTTGCTGGTGCGGGATGGGATTTTTATATTGACATGACAATAAAAGTAAAATGTAAAGATGGGAAAGCACAGATAACAGCAACGGTTCCAAGCCTTACATATATTTCAAATATCCAAAAAATAGTAGTAGTAGTTCCAATTAACGAAATCCTACCTTCTTACGCCTATAAAGGAAACTATAAATTAAAGAAAACTTCACAGACATTCGGACCACAGGTAATCCCAAGTACGGATCAAATCGTAAATATGCTTTGCGACAAAATTGCAAAAAAACAAGATGACGATTTTTAAAGTAATATGGCAAAAGACAAATTCAGCAGGACAAAAGCCTGCGCAACCAAGACGCTATACGCGGTGATGAAGGAAATGAGCCGTCGAGGTGGGAGTATGCCTGCCAAGGAACTCTATCCGTTTGTGAATGAAAACGTAGAACTGACGGATTGGGAAAAGGAACCAGCAGGAAAAATGAAATATATCCGCTGGACGAATAGTTTCCAGTTCTATTCCATAGATTATCAGAAGGCTGGATTTATTGTAAAGAAGAACGGTAATTGGTACCTGACACCTGAAGGGGAGAGTATCCTGAAAAAGACACCTGAAGAGGTGATGAATATTGCTAATGATGCCTATCACAAATGGAAGAAGGCTCGTGAGATAGAAGACAATCACGGTGAAGAACCGACTGATAATTCTGCAGAAACAAATAATGCTGTGAATCTCGATCTGTTGGAGTCGAACGCACGCGAGGGTATCCGCCAGTATATAGTAGCAAAGAGCCCTTATGAGTTCCAGGATATGGTGGCAGGCTTGCTTAGAGCGATGGGATATCACACTCCTTTCGTGGCTCCCAAGGGCAAGGATGGAGGTGTTGACATTATTGCCTACGTCGATCCGTTGGGTGCTCAGACACCACGTATCAAAGTTCAGGTGAAGCATAAACCTGAGACATCCATCGGTGCATCGGACATCCGTGCACTTTTGGGAGTGCTACGTGCTGGTGATATCGCCCTGTTCGTGACAAGCGGCACATTCTCGCCTGATGCAAAGAATACAAGTACGACCTCTCCGCAATTCATCCGCCTAATAGATGGTGATGATTTTATAGATATGTGGACGGAGTATTACGACAAGATGACTGATGATGACAAGAACATGTTGCCCCTAAAAAGAATTTCGTTCTTGGGGAGCAACGAATAAGAAAGATGCAGGGTTTTAAAGTCCTGCATCTTTTCTTCAGTTAAATAGGCTCGACTTCTTCAAGTTGGTCTATTAGTTCTAGGATAGACTTACCTTCTATCTTGAACTGCTCTAATGCCGTATTGCCATCAGGAAAGACCTGATACTCTTCGGTATAGTGTTCATCGCACAGAGCGACATGGTCAGTATCAGACAGAAAATAATAGCGTTTGGCCTTATAAACAAAGGTCAGATCATAGCCTTGAACAGCAAAGTCGTAAAATAGTGTTTCTTCTTTGTCAGAAGAGTAACCGTGATATACACCTTGCTTGTCACCCTTTGGGGGATACTTTCCATTATAGGAATATCCCATCAAATCTTTCATTACATAATCTTCTTTTGCCATATTAATTAAGATTTAAAACATTCTCAAGCAATTTCTTCATTGCAGGAGTCGCCTTGTGAGTATCTATGGGTCTTCCATCTTTCCAATTATGGTAATGAAGTCCCATACCTTTATGGTCGGTAGTGTGAAGCTCCCATATTTTCTTCCCATCTGCCCCGTATTTAGCTATAGCTTTTACACCATTACCATTCTTATTAAAAATGGCATAGATAGAATTAGGGCTATGACTTTCCTCGGGCAACTTTACTGCTCCTTTCTTGTTTTTTAATTCAATAACTTTGGTTCCGTTATTCAAAACATGAACCGTTTGCCATCGACGACCACTCTCTGTAGCCGTCCAACCATTTGCAAAACTACCATTAGCTCCCATAGCGTAATCTCATTAAGCGTTCGTTAAAGAAATAGATGCTGATCTCGCTATGTTCAAAAGGCATACGAGTGCCAAAGCGAATGATGAGAGAGGGGTGTAGCATTGCGATTGCTTCTTCATATCCACGATACCAAAGATATTTGGATAAATCATGCTTTAGGACACCTTTACAGTTAATGGCTATAACAGAATTCCTTGGCATGGTGGACCAGCTATAAGCATAACTATCTGGGAGCGACCATGTAATATTTGGAATTACCCTAACACCATTTCTTTGAAGGTAAGCAGAGAATGCACTATTGATATAGGCACATAAATATCTTTCTTCAGCAGGCATATTTGCATACTGAGATAGATCAGTACCAATCACAGAGTGGCATTTCTTAAAGAATTCCAAATACTTTTCTGGGTTACGAAGTACTCTGATAAAGAGTAAGTCGTTGATGAAGAAATGTACCGTGCAATTGTAGTACTTGTAGGCGTATGCTTCATTGAATGGAGCTAACCTCGTGGGTATTTCACCATGATAAGGTTCCAGAGCCGGTAAAGGGGTCGTAAACGACTGTGGCATCTCTCCATATAAATCACTGTGGAAAAGTTCAGTCATGTTTAGGCTGAACGTTTTCCTTTCATTCTTAACTTTACCCTTTCGGGAAGGCGATGAGGTAGTACTTGAATACCTCTCATAACCAGGAAAAAACAGATTCTTATCCATTTCTTTCTTTTTTAAATTAAAAATATTTAAAATCATCCCGATTAGAGAACCTTCTTGTGCTACATTCAAGAATAAATACTTAATTTTGCAACTAGGAACTATGAAGGTCCCGGTTAATTCTGGGGCAACTCGGAAAGTCTATCGGGAGAGAGAATCCTACGGGTCCTGATCTATTGCAGTAGATTAGGACCTTTTTCGTTGCCTGACCTGTTATATCTGTTTTGCCATATAGGGCTTTTTAAAGGATTAATACTTGACTACGTTCCTTTGGGGAATTACGTCGTTATCATCTGCAAAGATAGCGAAAATATAATTCTTATCCAAGAATAAATGTAGAAATATTGTTTCTCAAACTATTTTTAGTAATTTCGCCACTTGAAAACGCAAAAATCAACAATTATAAACATAATCTGTAAGTTGGATAATTGAATAGCAAAAGGGCTCGCTGTCTCAGCGAACCCCGTATGCTAATTCTTCAACTTCAAACTTAAAAGCATTATTCAAATGAAAAAGATAACTAAATATAAACCCTAATTAAATGTATGAACTTGATGCAAAGGTACGGGGATTTTGGGCTGATTCCAAGAAAATAGCCTGATTCTTGTCGAAGTTGTTGCGACAAGAGGATGAGATTGCGACAAATCGGCAACGACATAAGGGAAAAGTGTCGCAAATCAGTTAGATGTTTTTCTGCATTTGCTGCTCTAAAATTTGCAAGTTTCCGAAATAGTTCGTATCTTTGCCTCAATGAGGCGAAGATAGGCTGCATCTCAAAAATATCCAAATAAATTTGGTATTTTATTCGATTTGAACTATCTTTGCAACCGAATAATCACTATTATTAATTTAAATCGATATGGAAACAACAAAGAAGAAAAGAACGCGCGAAGAGGTCAGAGCTGCCGTAAGGGAGACGATCCGACGCAAGAAAGAATGGATTGAGCAGACTAACAAAGAGTTTGAAATGATTCGGAATGGAGAGTTGAAAGTAGAAGATCTCTACAAATTCAGTTAGTTTTCATCAAAAGCCTTTTCTTACTATGAACACATTAAGCTTGGAAAACATTAACAAGCATGCTCCTTATGGAGTAAGGCATTGAAAACTCCTTCGTACAGAGTGGAGCTTTCCAGTTTTGTATCAACGTCGAAGGGGTTGGACGTTCGCCTGGTGACGTAAAGCTACGCCAAACCGTCTTCGCCATCATCGAGGAGTTCTTCGCTGTCAATGGTAAAGAGGCGATGTTGTACCTCTGCGAAACTGGCGATGAAAAAGAGGGCCTGCGTAACAGGCTAGGCAGAGTTTGAGGAAACCATCTCGATTGTATTCGACTAATAGGTGAAACAAGAAAAAGCGTTCTGGAGAAATTCCAGAACGCTTATGGGCATCAGCAATCCTTGAGGGTTATTCCATCACTTTGATGACCAGCGACATGTCGCAGTTACTTCTTCTTTTTGGCCGTGGC
>CACYXI010000166.1 GCA_902778265.1 uncultured Bacteroidales bacterium
TCACCTGGGTTATAGATATTGAAAGAAGCGAAGTACTTGTCCTTGTTAGAAGCATCATACTCTGCCTTGCTTGCGCACTGCTTGTCGTACTCTGCGTCCTGATCAGCCTTGCTCTTGAAGTAGTACACGTGTGAATACTTGGTGTAATCTGAGCTAAGGTTTGTGATGTCAACCTGTGAACCTACTGGGATGTCAGCATTCTCAACACCCTGCATCAAAGATACTCTTGCCTTTGCACTTGATACGTCACCCTTGAGATAGTATGTGAGGCGATAGCTCTTGCCCTCCTGAAGAGGAAGGTTGCGGAACTTAATGGCACGACGCCATGTAGCATTATCGTTGGTTGTACCAGCGTCATTGTTCAAAGAAAGAGCCTTGCCCTTGAATCCGCCGTCACTAATTTTCCAGTCATCACCCTCTTCCTGGTTGATGAACTCGTAGAAAGCAACATCTGATGCGCCCTTTGTCTGCTCTGCATCAAAAGGCTCTTGGAAAACTTGCTGTGCCTGAGAAACCAGACCGCAAGACAACATTACGCTTAAACTGAGTAGATTTTTAAATTTCATACTTACTTGGTTTTAGTTTATGTTTATGGTTTGTTTAAATTATGAAAATCCGTGTTTTATGAAATTGCCGGGGAGCAGCTTCCATTGTCTTTGACTCACAGACTGAAATCTGTCCGAGTTAGCTGCAAGTCAGCGCCCCAACTATGATTTCGGATGCAAAGGTATATTTTTTCCATAAATAAAGATATTTGAAATGTAACATAAACTTTTTATAATGTAACATAAACGTGTTTCAGATACTTTAAATGAAGTTTTTTTGAGAAAAATACGGTCTTTCTCTCTATTCTCTCCCACAAGGCGAGAGTTGGAAGTCAAATGGCGAATCAGCTAAATTTGAAATTAAAGTAACTAACGTGAGTTCGACGAATTTAAGACTGCGAGGGCTGAAAGCCCGACACCTAATAGGGCAGTCCGATAGGGCTGTTATATTATGGACATTATAGTAATATGAGGTCTGAAGGACCGACACTTATTATATTTATTAGGTGTCGCACCTACGGCGCTCATTAAAAAATGCCATCTCAGGTAGCACTTACGTACTACCCTGTTAGGTGTCGCTCTTTCAGAGCTAATCCATCGAGATTTGTCGCGTCCCTATTTACCGCAAGGAGGTAACTTAAGTTAAATACAGATAGTTAAAAAGCAATCTATTGCTAATCTATTTATCAAACTGACATTATAACAAGCACAGCACTTCCAACGTTGATTTTTGATAGAATTGACATAAAAAATATCAAACAGAAAGCTGATTGCGAAAAAACGTGTAAACAAAAGTTTTCCTTGTGTAACAAAAAATCCGAAGAAAAGCCCATTGACACAGAAAAGAATCTATATGGAACGCGATAAATTTGACATATAAATAAAAAAGATTACCTTTGCACTCAAATTCATAAATGTTAGGTTAGTAGTAATTAAACCAGAAATGATTTAGTAGTTAGTTAGTATTTGCACCCACTGTTCCAATAGCGATTGTAAAACAGTTGGGTGCTTGTTTTTTATCCCAATTTCTGGCTATAATTAACGTGAATTCGATGAATTTAAACGCTGCGCTTGGCTACATTAATTAGCCGTGAATTATCACGAATTTTCCATGAATTTTTATCTAAAATAAAAGTATTAATGAGAAATTCGTGGTAATTAATGACAAATTCGTGGAGCTCCACGCAGTGGATAAAAGGTTATGACAATTCGTCGAACTCACGTTAATTATTGTAATTGCCAGTAATAACCATCAGAAAAAACTTTTTTCGATAAAGAAATCCCCTTGCTTTTATTTGGTGAATTTGGATTTTTTGTTTACTTTTGCCTTCAAGATGAGCATTGTTCTATGAGATAGAATAGAGAATGTAATCAATAAAACTAATAAGTAACATAAATAATGGTGAATATTGACTATGTATGATATTGTTAATGATTATTTCGTTTTTGTAGCTATGGGAATTGTATCAATTGCATACGCTTGTTCTTGGATTTATAAATTCCAAAAAAGAAAGAATGCTTTTAATAAATTTCAGTATGTTTACATTGCCTTAGCTTTTATTGTAATAATCTTAGGACTTTCAACATTTTTCACAAAGTTCTCTTTAAATTGTCTTTGTGGAATTTATGCAGGAGTTTCTGAATTGTTAAATTTACGTCAAGAGTACATAGATAGAAAAGAAAACATAAACATATACCATTATCTAAAGGGATTTGGACTTGGAATGACATTAATCATGATAGGTTTGAATTTTATATTGTGTTTCTATTTAGATTAATAGTTATTTTAGGTCTGTTCTTCCTTCGATAATCTTCCGTCGTTCCTCCGAACCAAACTCGATGAAAGTCCGTTCATAGAGCGAACAAAAAGCGAAGGTTCATCGAGTTTGGTTCGGAAGAAGAACGGAAGATAAGCGAAGAATGTGTGGGGATAATATGGTGTTATTGGAAATTTATAAAGTCAAAGACAATAAAAATCTCTGGCTATAATCGGGATTTTTTTGCTAATCAAACAACGAATCAACAGGTATTGAGTATTTAAAATACTCTTTTAATGTTGTTGTGCGCTCTTGACGAAACTCTCGCTTGCCAATATATACCGGAGAATAATTACACCACATTTTTTCATGTAAACTGTCACCTACGGTATATATCAATGTCTGAGAGCCTCCTGTAAATAAACCATCATACATAAAATTGTAGTCAAACATCCATTTCATTTTCTTGATAACGGCAACAGTATATTCATCCCTTCTGTCATTACCTGTATATATTTTACCTACTGGGTATTTTAATTCATGTGTCTTTGCAGGTAACGAATCATTTTCCGTCCAGATATAAAGAGTATCATCTTGTGTCAGAGTAATGGAATAATTATGACATTCATAACGTAAATCAATATAGTCCTTTTGGATATTCTTCGTATTGTCGCATTTACCAAAAATCACATTGTCGCTTGTCACGGTTAAGGTGTCACCATCAGGTAGCTCAACAAATGCATAAGAATAATTATAACTCATATACCATATATTGATTCCAAAATAAATAGGTATCAATAGCAATAAAATTGCCACCCACGCTATAAAGTAAAGATCCCAGACATTACGCTTTCTAAGGCATCTTATGACAATACATATAGCGCATAGCCACAAAAGACAGAATGGAATGAACAGGAAAAAGAAAGCCATAAAAAACAATGTACGATTATCGGAAAATAAACATATAAGTATTATTGACTCGATAATTGTCAATGCTGACAATGCTATCAGAAATATCTTGAAATATTTTGGCTTTTCACTCATAAATCTGCGAATATATGCTTTACGCTTCCTTATAATTCTTTAGCGAATACAAGATGCTGAGAGCAATAAGAATTGCACCTACAAGCCAATAGCTCCAGCCTTCCAAAAGACAACAGAGGGAATAGGTCGCAAGCATAAACAGACAGCCGAGAATGATCATTGTCTTTGTCTTGGATGGTAATGAGATCTTGTATTTCCACTTGGAAATAAACATCACCATCAGTACGTCAATTAGATTCTCGCCAAACATAGCAACACCCATACCTATCAAGCCCCCAAGCTCATAGCCGAGAATTATCCAAAAGGTGTTCAAGGCTCCTATCACATTCAAGGCGAGATATACCTTTGAATCACCGGCTGCAAGTGGAAGGTAGGCATTTGGAAGATATATGGCACGGAAGATGAGACTTGCCGCAATTATCTGAGCCATAGGGATAATGGAATTGAACTCTCCACTTAGAAGTAAGGGCACAATGATTGGCATCACTACTATGAAAGCAACGAGCATAGGCGTGATAATCATCAGAGTGACATCCAGTTGCTTGGTGAGTATGACGGTTCTATCAACCATATTCTTCACCACACCTGAAAGACGTGGGAAATAGTCCTGATCCATAGCCGAGAACACCATTCCTGCGTATGTCAAAGTCATGGTACGACAAGCATTGTAAAGTCCCACCATTTCAAGAGAGGCAATGTTATTGAGATAGCTCTGAACGGAGAGCTTGGCAATATGGTCGATAATCTCACACACAACGAAAGTAATACCAATACCCAGCACGATGCTACTACCCTTCAACTGTTTGGATTGGGTAAAGAAGCCAAAAGAATGAGCCTTGATACCGTATGTAAGGGCTGCTACTGCCCATAACAATGTGCAGATTACCAATGCCGGAAGAACTCCACTCAAGCCCCACACATAGTAGATAGGAAGAGATACGACAATGGCGATAATTACATTGACTATTGACAAGGAAGCAAGCGATTTCAACTGTCGCAAGCCCTTGAGAACAGCCATTTCACCACAGGTGATAGTGCTGAAACCTACTGCAGGTGAGAGGAATACGAAATCCCACGTATGCGAGTAGTCATTAAAGGTAAACCAGGAAAGTGGCTGGGCGATAAGAGAGCATAGGAGTGTACCGAACAAAGCGAACAGCAATACCCAGGTACGGAGCAAAGTCACCTGACGGTCAATCTCCACCTTGTCGTTTTGCTCAAAAGCCTGAGAGATACCACGCACACCGCTGATGTCAAGACCAAGGTTCGTTGTGGTATGTATAAGCTCGCGAGTCTCATTGTAGATACCATTCAGACCTACACCTGAAGGTCCAAGCAATATGGCAATGGCTTTCGTACGAAGAAGATTGAGCAGAATGTTAATCATCTGAACACCGCCCAAGAGACTTGTCGCCTTTAATATGCTGTTATATTTATTGTTCTTAACCTTTATCACCAAATATAATTTTTGATTTAGCGAACAAAGTTAATAAGAAAATCCCGAATAACGAAATTTATAATTATAAATATGAATTTCCTATATGCATATTTGCAAAATAAGAAAAATATAGTTATATTTGCAAACAAAAAATGCCCTAAACACTTAAATGGTGAAATTTCTTTTTAGGATTATATATTTGACAATAATACTATTATGCCCCGTTTTGTCTTGGTCGCAAAATCAAGGCAAGATGTCCTCGTATGTGAGGAAAGCGGTAATGGAACAAGGGACAAAAGGCAAAAGACAAAAGGCAAGAGGCATTAAGAGCAAAGAACTGACAGCCTTGGTAAAGGCTTCCGATGTAAAATTACTAAAGGATAATGGATGCAAGATATACGCCAATTGGGACGACATTTATATAGCAAGCATTCCTCTTACCAAAGTCTCTCAACTTTGCTCATACCCTTCTATTCATAGGATTGAGGCAGGGAAAAGTTGTTCTGCGACAAATGATAACTCTGCCACAATAGTA
This sequence comes from uncultured Bacteroidales bacterium, assembly GCA_902778265.1. Classification (GTDB taxonomy): domain Bacteria; phylum Bacteroidota; class Bacteroidia; order Bacteroidales; family Bacteroidaceae; genus Prevotella. The sequence goes on from CACYXI010000166.1 coordinate 5,320, forward strand.
CATGCAAGAGACGTATGGAATAGTCCCGCACCATTATCGGCAACAGGCAAAGGTGTAGTGCTTGGTGTTATGGATATCGGTTTTGACCTCACCCACCCTAACTGGTATTCGGCTGATATGCAAGAATATCGCATCAGGCAGGTATGGGATATGCTCGACTATTCGAAAGATGGTGAGGCGGTCGTTGGAAAAACGGAAGCTGGAAATGATACTATTTATGTCGGGCGACAATACATAGGCACAGAGGCCATTCTCAACAAGAGATATTCGGCTGACGGCTTGACGCAATATCACGGCACTCACACTATGGGAACTGCTTCAGGATCTGGAGGTGAGGGCAACGGCACAGCTTGCCAATACGTCGGTATGGCTCCTGATGCAGAGTTATGCGTGGTGGCAAACTATACCACAAACAATCAGAATATAGTATCAAAAGAGGACATTTACAAATACACCACGGCAACTGATCTGCTTGGGTTTAAGTATATCTTCGACTATGCCGAGAGCGTCGGGAAACCATGCGTCATCAATTTCTCTGAGGGTACGGCCGATGATCTGTATGAAAGCATTCTCTATCAGGAGGTGCTGAATAAGATGGTTGGGCCAGGACGAATAATCTGCTCGGCAGCAGGTAATGACGGCACAAAGAATACCTACATTCATAAGGCAGAGGGAGAAGAGAGAAAAGGCGCTTTCCTTACGAGCACTTCACGTGATGCAAGCTACGTAATGCGCTCCAAAAAGCCTGTGAAGATACAGCTCACATTCTATCAGAATGATGAGAGTGGAAAGGGTAAAGTGGAAAAGGCAAAGTGGGATTATGACACAAAGACCCTTGCGGAGTTCCCTGATAGCGTTATGCAAGACACGCTTGTTATTGGTAAGGAACGCTTTGCCATCGGAGTAGGTATGTATCCCGAATGTTATGACACTACACTATATGCTACGGATTTGTTGATATCAAATATCGATAATGATACCTTTGGAAAGAACACCTCCATATCATTATCGTTACTTGGCTCTGACAACGACATTGAGATTTTCTATGCCGGAGGAACTTTTACGAGCAGCGACCTTGACAATAGTCTGCGCGACTACGAACAGACGCATTGCATGAACTTCCCTGCCTCTACCGAAAGACTTATTGCCGTTGGGGCTACTGCTCATGTCACGACTGTACAGAGCCACACAGGAGCTATCTATGGTGATAACCTCGGCACAGATGGCGTAAAGGCCAATTTTAGTGGTGTAGGCCCTGCCCTTAACGGTTGTATCAAGCCTGATGTCGTGGCACCTGGAGTTAATATCGTATCATCGATTAACAGTTACAACACAGATCAGCATCTCGAAGAGAAATATGGTTCACGTTGGTTTGAGTACGAGGGCAGAAAGCACTATTGGGCATTGGCAAAGGGTACGTCAATGGCTTGCCCGATAGTAACAGGCGTGGTGGCTCTCTGGCTTCAAACCTGTCCTACACTCACACCAGAGCAGATCAAGGATGTCTTTGCCCATACCTGCACGCATTATGACGAGTCACTTGACTATCCCAACAACTACTACGGATGGGGTGAAATAGATGCCCTTGCGGGAATTGAATATATCAATCGCGTATATACTGGTATAGAGGAAAAGATCACCTCTAAGGGGAATTTAGAGGGTCGAGCTATCTATAACATTAATGGCATAAGGGTAAGTAATACCAATCAACACGGGATATACATCATTTCCGATGGTGGGGTAAATAAACGGCAGATACCTACGAAACAATTATACGACCACTATTTCGGCAAGAAGGATTGCAATAATCATCGGAAGAGCATACCACAGAGGATAGTCTGCCCCGAAGAAGATATTGACACATTGCCTTACCATATTGATGATAATCATATGGGTGGTAAGAACGATGATGCTATATCTACCGAAATATGAAATGATGGGTAGTCTTACTATCTGTCGGGAAAGAAGAAATGTCCCCATAGCTCCAACCGCACCAGAGAGTAAAGTGAGGGTAAATGGAACGTCATACAGATTCTTATAATATGTTGCATCTGCCCAACCATAAAGCCACGAGATAAAGAGCACAAGCACAATACATAGTATGCCAATGACTATATCTCTTATGTTTCTGCCTCGTATAACAGATATGAAATCTGTTGTATTACTTATTGTATATCCAACCATGAAGAATGGTAGTCCAACGACTGCCGATTCACAAAAACCTATATGCTTTGAAATTAATAATGAGTTGATACTCTGATCAATGTGACAGTTATAGGCTATATATGACAATATTATGGAAACTATCAAAAGAGCAGCATACATGGATCTGCCCTTGAATAATCTCTGAATGACAAACAAAATGCCATAGCCCACAAGATTATTTACAAAAAGAGAGAAGAGAAACCAGTTAGGCGCAGAGTATAGGAACTCACAGAAATGTCCTATAATCAAAAGCAAGATATACGGATACAATAGGTTACTGAATTTCCTCCTAAGAAATGAAAAGAGACCATTATCATGTCTTGAAGAACAACCCGCTCTGCATATAGAACAATGGCATAGTAAACAATAGAGTTGGGTCATACTCATGGCCATTCTCTACCAAACGAAGGAGTTCACGAAAATGTCCAAGCAATATTAGCGTTATACCAACCCCCTTGGTAAGATCTATCCATTCTATTGACTTTATTCTCGCCCATAGCCATTATTCACAATCTTATCCAAATACACCTTTATACTCTTATCTTTGCCCACCTCTGGCATAAACATCATGCGCTGGACGATAATATCATTATTCTCTATTGCTTTGCGTATTTTTGATAGCATAGGGCGACGAATGCCTGCATCTGTAATATCAGGGGCGGTATCTCTGTTGCAGAGCGAGAAATAGACTTTCTCAAAACGTTTCTGAGCTTCAGAGAGATAGGCTAAATCGTCCTTTGTCTGCATATCAATTCTGAAACCTCCATACTCTTGCGTCTCTTTTATCAGAAAGACATAGAAAGCAGATTCCTTTGGACCAAGATCCAAAGGCATTTCTTTTTCTGAATCTAATGTCGTAGTGCGAATGGAAAGCACGTTAGCGCGACTATAAGGACTTACCACAAGCTCGCATTTCGCCCCTTTGCGATATGTGAGGAGGTCGAACAGAGTGCGGTAGAAACCGCTATATATAAACGCGTCTTGTCTTATATATATATTATTGATGGTAAGCGTATTGCCATTCTGCAATCTCTGTATTTCCGCCATAATGCCCTCCAACTGCACAAGCATATCACTATCAGTTCTGATAAGGGCATAGTTTGCCATTCTCTGACCATTAACAACCGAGAATGACACTCTGAAAAGCAAGGAAGGATTAGCCACATCCATACGGAAGCCCATCTTACCAACGAGCAATTCACGATAAACCATAGAGGTCGTGACATTACACATATTATCCGCTATACGCTTTGCCTCCTCAATAGTATTTGTTGGCGAGAAATAGAAGAACAGATCGCTTGCCATTGACTGTGAGGCAAATACCTTCGTGAGCCTTGGGATATACACAAAGTCGAAACCACCTACCTTACAGGTGTTTACAATCGTGTTATAATGCGCCTCAATATAGTTGTTCACCTCCTCGTCATAGCCCTCTTCTATAAACAGAAGTTGGGAGTTATCCATCATTATCTCGCCCCACGGAACACTTACCACCTCGCATTTACCGTCAATAGCCTTCATAATGGCAAATAGCAACAAAGCCTCCTCGCGAGAGCTGGCATCATCAGCCATAATCAGTTGACTAATATCCCTATGCAGTTCCTTTACCTGACCAATAGTAAGGCTCTGCACCTCCTTTACGGCTTCAGCAAGCGAAAGGTTCATAGACACCATTCTGTGCTTGGGCGTTATTCCATATTTGTCACAAAGCTGTTTTATGGCATCTATCTCTCGGCGAACGATAATACTGTCTGCCTTTATGATGTCATATATAATGCGGTATATACCTTGTCGGGCGAGATCTCTCATAAGGAATTACTAATTATGAATTACGAATTACCTGTTTACTATAACTTCATTTATCACCATACAAACACCACCAACGGGCGGCATTACGGATTGCCTCGTGTATGGCCTTACCTACATCCTCGGAATTCGCCTGAGTTAGCTTTGGCACACGGTCTGCACCAACGGAAAAGACTATATGGTCATATCGTCCCTTGGCATACTCTACAAAGCCACCACGAGAACGAGCTGCACTAAGATGTTGCCTCCACTCTTCCATGCTCTGAGGTGTATCTACCTGAACGACAGTCCATGGGTACTCCAGACAATGCAACAACGTATAGTCATTGCCATTGCTTGCCGTCACCTTCTCTTGCCGAAAAAGATCCCTGCTGACCTCCTTCATTTCTGTTCCCGGATATGAAAGTTCTGGGTTAAGTTCATAGACATTCATCATAGCTATTCAATTTAAGTTTCGGAAAATTGGAAACATAGTACAAAAACGGCCTGCAAGGCCAAAAGCACATAGCCCAGGGCATCGCCCTGTGGTATTATGCCCAATATGATTCATTCGCCCTGCAAGGGCAAAAGCTCTAATATGAGGTAATTCTTTTGCCCCTACAGGGCGAAATCATCAATATCCCTATACCTAGGGCGATGCCCTAGGCTAAGTGCTCGTTGGGCTTTCAGCCCGTCTTTGCAGGATTTCCTTATCTGTTTAGGGTTTAGTGATTAGCGTTTAGTGCTATCTACATTACACTTTCTACTTTACACTTTACTCTAATCCTTTATTTCGCAACAAAGATACGAGTTTTTCCGCACTTTTCCAATATTTTATGCAAATCATTGCGATAATTTCATAATTTTCCTTTTTCATCGTACCTTTGCAACATCAAAAATAAACAAAACTGAAGTTTCGCAAGCTCGACTTCAGAGGTTAAAAGGTTTTGAGGTTGTAAGGTCATAAGGTCTGCACGACAAAAAGCACTCCGACTTAAGAACCTTTAACCTAAAAACCTTAAAACCTGCAACTTGAGCTATGCGAAAGTTGAATATTAACCACTTAAAATAAAAGAAAGGAAAATTATTATGTTACTCTCAACAACCCCAACAATCGAAGGTCGCCCAATTCAGCAGTATTTCGGCATAGTATCAGGCGAAGTAATCATAGGCGCTAACTTCTTCAAGGATTTCGCAGCTTCACTTCACGACATCTTCGGCGGACGTGCTTCAAGCTATGAGAACACGCTTTGCGAGGCTAAGGAAAAAGCTCTCAACGAGATGCGTCAACGTGCTGAGAATATGGGTGCTAACGCTATCGTAGGTATCGATCTTGACTATGAGACTATTGGACAGTCAGGCAGTATGCTGATGGTAAGTTGCAGCGGAACGGCAGTGAGAATATAGTTCATAGTGCATAGTTCATAGTGCACAGTTCATAATTCATAGTGCATAGTTGTTTAGTTTTAAGTTATAAATAAAAATTTGAGTTAATTTATTATGGCAAAGACAATTAAAACTGATTTCAATATCTCTGTTTCACAAGTGAAATGGGCATTTATCTCCGTAGCTCTTGCCCTCGGATTCACAATATTACTGTCAAAATCATGCACAGTAGTTGATTCCGGAGAGATTGGTATTAAGTTCCACAAATGGGATTCCTCAAAAGAGAAATACGGTGGTGTGGAAGGTACTTGTAAGGGATGGGTGTTCTACAACCCTATTACGACAAAGGTATTCACATACCCTACCTACCTCCAGCGTAAGAACTACGAACCATTCAACGTGAATGCAAAGGATGCTTCTACCTTCCAGATGGATCCTACTATCGCCTACCGCATTGACCCAGCCAAGGCTTGCGACATCTTCGTAAAGTATCGTGAGGGTGTTCACGAACTTGAGAACGGCTATATACGCACCTGTATCTACGAGGCTTACCGCACTTGTGCAAACCGCTATACAAGTGATTCGCTGATGTCAAGTCGTGCAAACTTCGAGAGTGATGTTCGCCGTCGCCTTGAGTCTTCACTTCAGAAGGAAGGTTTCATCGTTGAGGAGTTCACATCACAGATCACCCCTCCACAGTCATTGGCTCAGATGATCAACGAGAAGAACGCTGCTGTTCAGTCTGCTCTCAAGGCCAAGAACAAGGTTGCAGAGGCTGAGGCAGAAGCAAAGATCAAGATTGCTGAGGCAAAGGGTGCAGCAGAGGCAATGCAGATCAAGGCTGACGCAGAGGCATACTATAACACCAAGATAGCTGCAAGTCTATCTCAGCACATCGTTCAGGAAGACTGGATTGAGAAATGGGATGGTCATCTGCCAACAGTTACTGGCTCTGGCGGTGGAATGATTCTTGACCTCAAGGACATTAAGAAGTAGCTTCGTACTACCTCCCAAGCAAATCCGTTGCAAATCCGTTGCAAGTCCCATTTTTCGCCTATTCCATGAAAGGGATTAGAATGGGATTAGAAGCGAAGGATAAGCGAACCTGAAGTAAATGGGTGAATAAACGCTAAGACGCGAAGAATATTTGAACACGGAGATTTGTCGAAGTCCCACTGACCACAGGGAAGTAAAACGCGAAAAGCGCCTTATGGTGTTGGGGCTTGGAAAGTAAATTATAAAAAAAGCAGTAAATTACAGAGCGACATCCGTCGCAAGAAAAATTTCCCTTTTTAATTTACTGAATTAATTTACTCTTAATTTACTTTCCACCCCTCAGCACCGCAAGGTGCTTTTTTGAGAGAGAGTTTTTCGTGGAGGGTTGCACCCTTGCCTGTTTTGTAGATCTAACGCTTTGAAAATCAAGCAATAAAGACGGGTGTAACCCCCTCTAAAAAAGCACTCTATTTTTAGAGGGGGTTGCACCCTATGTAAGTTATTGATAATCAATATATAAAAGCAAAAAAAACGCTAAAGGTGTAACCCCTCTTGCAAAACTTTTTGGTGATTTTTTATTAAAATGGGAAAAGTTTTAGGGCTACACCGTTGCACCTTTGCGGTTTTGAGTTATCCAATATACTGAAAGACAATCATTTATCTTGGGTGCAACAGTCCCAAAACTGTTACACCTTTTGGTGCAACGGTTTCGCTCCCATTGCACCGCATCTAATTTACTGATAATCAGCCGAAATACACACTCATATCAGCAAAGGTGCAACGGTGTAGCCCCAAAACTATTCTGTTTTTTCATTTCTAAGGGTGTTACACCTATCAAAAAGAACTGCAAAAGGAGCACCCTCGATTGAGAGTGCTCCAAAATCTTTGGGTTAATTGCGATTTATGATGTTGTTGTTCTCAATGTGATGATAAATTACCCAAAAGCATCTTGTAAGTCCTGCAAGGACGGCATATCATAGGATAGGGTGCAACCCTATCTATTGGTGCATATTGAGAGCT
>CACYXI010000167.1 GCA_902778265.1 uncultured Bacteroidales bacterium
CATTTCCTCATATACACCATGAACACCTGGCTCAAAGATATCGTAGAGACATACGTTAGGTGTGAGACCCAACATCAATACAGACTGAACCATGTTAGAGCCAATCATACCACCTGCTCCAACGATAACAAGCTTTTCGTTACTTAAAAATGCCATTGTTGTTATTACTTTTAATTAATTTATATATTAATTACTTCTATTTCTGCTTTTGAGACTGCAAAGGTACTGCTTTTTTCTGAGAAAAGAGCATTTTTTGTCTTTTTCTTTTGCAGAATATAATAAAATATAGTATCTTTGTAAAGTGAACTAGACAAAAGACCCTCTAAATCTCCCTTAAAGGGAGACTTTCTACCGCGAACCGGCTCTCCCCCTTTAACGGGGGAGCGGGGAGGGGGTCTGATTTCTATATTATTTAATAGATGTCCGACAAATTATCCGCCCTTCGCTCGGTGATGCGACGCGAGAGCATCGACGCATTCATATTTCCGAGTACCGACCCGCACAATGGTGAGTACGTACCCGAACATTGGAAATGCCGTGAATGGATTTCTAGTTTCAACGGCTCTGCTGGTACTGCCGTTGTCACCCTCAACGAGGCAGCACTATGGACTGACTCAAGATACTTCATTGCTGCTGCCGAACAACTTCAAGGTACAGGCTTCGAACTTATGAAAGACGGTATTGAGGGTACTCCAACAATATCTCAATGGCTTGGCAGAAAACTCAGCTTCAGCGGTGGCAACTGCGTGGGCATAGATGGTATGGTGATGAGCGCTAATGATATTGACGCGCTTATCTCTGACCTTCGCAAGGAAGGCGGAATTACCGTGAGGACGAACTTCGACCCTCTTGCCGAGATCTGGACTGACCGTCCAGAGATTCCGCTTAATCCCGTTGAGATACAGCCTTTGGAATACGCAGGAGAAACGGCAGAGAGCAAACTCAGTCGCATCTGGCAAGCGGTAAGGGGAAATCATGCCTGTGGCATACTCGTTTCTGCCCTTGATGATATTGCTTGGACGCTCAATCTCCGCGGAACTGACGTTCATTGCAATCCTGTCTTCGTCAGTTATCTGCTGATAGCCGAAGATGCCACCACCTTATTCATTAACGAGAAAAAACTTACCCGTGAGGTGAGGGATTACCTAAAATCCATCAATGTAAAGGTTGAGCCATACGAGAACGTGCGCAAGGCATTGAAGGCATACAAGGGCTACAACATAATAATGGATAAGGCAAGCACCTGCTACACCTTATATAATGATGTAAAAGTGAAGGTGGAGAACATTGTCAGTCCGATACCATATCTAAAGGCTATCAAGAACGAGACTGAGGTGAGAGGTTTCCGTGAGGCAATGAAGCGTGACGGAGTCGCATTGGTGAAATTCCTTCGCAGGTTAAAGCCTGCCGTAGAAAAGGGCGGAGAGACGGAACTAAGCGTTGCCCAAAAACTCACCTCCCTAAGAACCGAGCAACCTTTTTATCGAGATATCAGTTTCGACACCATATCCGCATATCAGGAGCATGGGGCAATAGTTCACTACGAGCCTACTGCCGAAACAGATGCACAGGTTAGGGCAGAGGGATTCCTGCTCTTGGATAGTGGAGCGCAATATCAGGATGCTACGACCGACATCACGCGAACAATAGCACTCGGCCCTTTGACCGACGAACAGCGAAAGGTATATACCCTTGTGCTCAAGGGCAATATCCAACTTGCTATGCTCAAATTTCCTGACGGAGTCTCTGGAACTCAGATTGATGCCATAGCCCGAATGGATATGTGGCGAGAAGGCATGAACTATCTCCACGGCACTGGTCACGGTGTTGGTTCTTATCTCAACGTGCATGAAGGACCACATCAGCTAAGGATGCAATGGAAACCTTGTCCGCTACGAGCAAATATGACAGTAACCGATGAGCCAGGACTCTATCTCGAAGGTCGCTTTGGCGTTCGCACAGAGAACACCATGATAATCATTCCATACAAAGAGACCGAGTTTGGCCGTTTCCTTCAGATGGAGCCTCTCACCCTCTGCCCTATCGACACAGAGCCTATCATCCTTGAGATGATGAAACCAGAGGAGATAGAATGGCTCAATGAGTATCATAAGCGAGTACGTGAGGAACTTCTGCCATTGCTTGAGGATGAGGAGGATAGGGAATGGCTAAAGACAGAAACACGGCCTCTCCCCCCGCCCTCCCCCGTAGGGAGGGAGCCGGAGAGCTAACGAAGGATTAATTAAAAATCTCATCAAGAATTTCGACAACAACATAAAAGCATAAAAAATGAAAGAAGAAAATAACGAACAGAAACAAGGAGCTTGTAGCGCTCCGGCTCCCTCCCTACGGGGGAGGGCGGGGGGAGAGGCCGTAATTCCTTTCCGCGTTGGTATGGGCTACGACGTCCATCAACTTGTAGAGGGTCGCGACTTGTGGCTCGGAGGTATAAAAATAGAGCATACACTCGGACTTCTCGGCCATAGTGATGCCGATGTGTTAATCCACGCTATCTGCGATGCACTTCTTGGTGCTGCAAATATGCGAGACATAGGCTATCACTTCCCTGACACAGCAGATGAAACTGACGGAATAGACTCAAAGATTCTGCTTCGCAAGACAATAGAATTGATAGCCACAAAGGGCTATACTGTTGGTAATATCGACTGTACCGTATGTGCAGAGAAGCCAAAGCTCAACCCACATGTAGAGGCGATGCGTGCCTGTCTTGCAAAAGTGATGAACACAGACGAGGACAACATCAGCATCAAGGCAACGACAACCGAGAAACTTGGTTTCACAGGTCGTCAGGAAGGCATTTCCGCCTATTGCGTAGCGTTAGTTGTTAGGTTGTAAGGTTATGAGGCTTGAAGGTTATGAGGTCTATACGTCTAATAGCATTCCGACCAGAAAACCTCATAACCCAAAGACCTTAAACCTCACAACCTTAAAGACCTCATAACCCCAAAACCTCATAACCTCCCACCTACTTCTTACTCAGCTCATCAATCTGCTTTTTGAATCCTTCCATATTTGCATAGTGATTCAATGCAAGTTTTATAATGTTTCCTTCCTTGTCAAAAAGACGAAAGGCAGGAATACCAGTCTCTCCAATATAATTCTCCACGGCATAGAACTGTTTTCTCGGCAGATTGTAATGCACGCAATTTGGAGAGATAAGATTAAACTCCGTAATATAATATTTCCAGTTTTCCTCATTGGTCTCTGTAGCGAGATAGAGATACACAATGTCATAATCCTTTAGCTGATGCTTGACATAAGGCGATATCTGCTGTAAGAACTGCATGCAACCGCCACAACCTACGCCCCATACATCAAGATAAACGATTTTACCCTTATATGGCTCAACAATCTTATCAAGAATAGCCTTTCCATCCTCAAGCCCCTCAACGATAGAGGCTGAGAAAATACGAGTTTCAGCCTTAGCCGCCTTTGCCTTGATTTCCTTAATCGTTGCCTCGTTCATTTCGGCAACAGCATCTTTATACACACTATTCTTTATATCGTTGAGGAATGCCAGTCCCTCCTCGTTGAGTGCCTGCTTGTTATTTCTTATATACTGGCTCAATGCCCTTGCCCTGTTGAAATCACGGAGGTTGTCATCTGTATAGATTGAATCCACCACCATAAGAGACTGTTTTAGCTCAGAAGGTGCCCACTGATTATATGCAGCCTTCATATCCTCACGGTCACATAGCAGATTTATTTCCTCATACGAACAATATTTCTCGTTCATCGCATAATAGAATTTCTCATAATCCTTGCCTCTGAGAGTATCATTTCTTGCCTCTTCCTCTTTTCTTGCCTTCCACTTGTTGAGAATGTCGCGATCCTTATCACTCAGTTTAAGCATTCCCTTCTGTTCAAATGAGAAATACAGGTCAGGATAGTCATTCCAGTTTTTCCTCATCTTTTGATTACCATAGGCTGTAGAGAAGAAAACGTAGTTACCTAAATTATTCGTGAGTGAAAGAGGCAGGTCAAGATTTATTGTTCCTAACTTACTTGCTTTAGCAACATACTCATCAGGTAATTTGTAACCAGGAACTAAGAACCAAGTGCTCCATAGCGCATAACCGACTCTGAATTTGTTGGATTCAGTAACATAATCACGATAGCGCTTGCTGATGTTAGGGTTCTGAGCAATGATTTCGTTAAACCTTTCATTGGTCTTGTTAAGTTTCTCCATACATTCATTCTCATACTTCCTAAGGGCTTTTCCACCCATTCTATCATGACTCTCTGCAATATAAGGAATCTCACAAGGATTAGCCATAAGCTCATTCTGCAAACGGGCATCCTCACCCATGCAGAGGTAAGTATTCCTTGTCCAGTCATGAACAAGGGTATAGCTCTTGCCTGGCTGAAGAACCAGATTCCCCACAAACACCTTATCATTGCCCATTGATTCCTGAACAAGCACATCACCAGTTCCAAGCATAGGAATCTTGGCAGTAAACATACTAGCCTCATCAACCTTGACGTCAATGTCTGATGGTTCTCCTGTTACTATATTGTACGAACGGAACAACAGCTTGACACCCCTGCTCTTAAACTCCTCGGGGAAATCCTTTATCCATCCCACGATAGTAGCCTCTCCTTTCGTGAGTTCTTTGTTGAATGGTGTATTGTCAGCCATAGGATAGTCAGGCATAGCACCATTGAATCTTGCAAGGGTAATCTTCTGACCGTTGATAGTAAACTGACGCTTACCATTCTTCTCCTTACCAATATTGACAGTCACTTTCTCCTGACCATCAGTCAGAACAGCCTTCTTCTCGTCCTTACTCTCATATTTCCATATCTTACTGTTATATACTGCATTATCAGCATAGAGACTGAGTTGCCAGTCACCAGTCTGCTCATTACGCCAGTTTGAATCAAAAAGATCAGTAATTTCCTTTGGCTTAGAGCCTGTTATGTTCCAAATCTTGAAAGTCCTTTCACCAGGACCCTCTATCAAGTGAAAAAGCGCCACATCAGCAGGCATTGGCTCAAAGTGCAGAGCAAGATCCGTATTGGCATTGGCAGGATCAAATTTTTCACCCGGAGTATAATCCGATTCGCCATCACGTGTAGCCTTACCACCAGTCATAAGATAATGCTTGCCGTCAGGAGTTACCAGAAACGTCTCCTTCGCAAACATGAACCAATAATGCGGAATGGTCTCTACGGTTAAATGTACGATTGTTTCATCGTTAGCGAAATCCACTTTCGTAACTTTCAAATTAGATGCAGAATGCTTGTCATAGAATGACCTTGGGGTTTCCCATACTTTCTGTGCCCAACCGCAAACAGCGATGAGCAGCAACACTAAAGAAATGATCGTTTTCTTCATAAAATCAGTTTATTCTTTATAAGGTTTAAGTTTCAGTTTTTATTAACTTCCTATACTATTAATGACGCGATCTTCGAGAAATAGATTTATAGTTTTAGATTGTTTATTCCTAATCTCAATTTAGTCGATAGTTTGCGTAATCCGTATATCGATTGCAAAGGTATTAATATTTTTTCAAATTCGCAAGAAAATACAATATTATTTTCAATTTATTTTCCATTTACTATCATATAGACCCCTTTCGCATTACCACCCTCCACCTACCGTTAATCCTCCGTTCATAGTAGGGGGTAAATACGATGATAATACCATAATAATACCATTATATTACCATAATAATACCATTATATTACCATTAACTATGGTATTTTAATGGTAATTTAATTGTGTTTTTATTGGCTTATTATAGGATTTACATGCTTGCAAGAAGGGAAGGAGATAAGGGGAATGTGGTAATAAACGGCAAATAATCACGCAATAATATCGAAAAAAATTGGAGTTGCAAAAATAAATCATTACTTTTGCGATGAAATCCATTTTTCATTTCAAACTGAATATTACATTTTAATGATGAATACAAGATACAAAAGATTCCTTACGCTCACTATGGCTCTTATGTCTGCCATAGTAACCTTTGCTCATGACGTTGAGGTTGATGGCATTTGCTACAATCTGAATCATGAGACGAAAGAGGCAAGCGTGACATTCAATGGAAACAAGAACAAGACCAAAGGGTATGAGAACAATATCACAATCCCCACAAATATCACTATTGATAACGAATTATACAAGGTAACAAGTATTGGTGAAGACGCATTCATGTTCTCGAGTTTCAAATCTATCACTATCCCTAACTCAATATCAAGCATAGGTGAGGACGCTTTCTATAACTGTAAGGCACTCACTTCTGTCAACATCCCAAATTCTGTAAGCAGAATCGAGGCAAAGACGTTCTTTAATTGCAGGTCTCTCAAAGAAATAATCATCCCAAACAGCGTGACAACAATATGCAAATGGTCTTTCAGCAACTGCGACAGTCTCGCATCTATCACCATTCCTAGTTCAGTAACAAGCATCGAGGAACGTGCCTTTTATGAATGTTCCAATCTTACCTCTATCACAATTCCTAATAGTGTGACAAGTATTGGAGAATCTACATTCGGAAATTGCAAAGGACTAAATTCAATCATTGTTGACAAAGACAATAAAGTTTACGACAGCAGAGGAAACTGCAATGCACTTATCGAGACTGCAACAAACAAACTCATCGCAGGTTGCAGAAATACAGTCATTCCAAATTCCGTAACGAGCATTGGAGATTTAGCTTTTGCATGTCATTCTAATATCCAATCCATTAACATCCCAAACTCAGTATTAAGCATTGGAAAAGAGGCTTTCTCTCATTGTAAAAATCTAACCTCAATCACAATTCCGAACTCTGTGACGAGCATTGACGAAGGAGCATTCTATGGCTGTATTTAGAGCTCTCTAAGCAACTATAAGCAATGAAAAACACATAGAGATAAACCTTTGTATATCAACCGCTTTTAAATTTTAACACTTCAGACTTACTTTTTGGTAGTTCTCAAAAATCCGCTTACCTTTGCAACGCATTTCTACCGCGGAGAATTTTGAGGGCTTTTATTTTGCCATCTCGTGGACAGGGTTGA
>CACYXI010000168.1 GCA_902778265.1 uncultured Bacteroidales bacterium
CCCGAACTCGGTTCGCCATTTATTGATCTTGACTGATATGGGAAAACAAAGAAATACAACCATCATAATAGGTGAAGGTCCTACGGAGTTCTATTATCTTAACTCGTTAAAGGATGAGTTCCGTATCTTGCAGCACATTAAGCCGGACTCTCCGAAGAATATGAGTCTACGCGAGCTGCAAAGGTCTATCGAGAGTTCCATTCAGATGGGCTACTCACAGGTGTTCTGCCTGATTGATATGGACACCAAGAAGAAGGATGCCAAAAGTATGGCTGAATATCAAAGGTTGAAGAAGAAATACCATAATGTTCATATTGTGAAAAAGCGTTCCGGCATAGATTGCCAGATACGTTTCTATGAGACCGAGCGGTGCACAGAGCTATTCTTCATCTATTATTTCAAGTACACGACCCAGAAGTTCCAAACCTCTGAGGACGTAGAAGTTCTGCTCAATAAGATATGTGGGTATGACAAGACACTGAAATTCTTCCGTGGGCATCCGCTTCACCAATTCTTTGAGAAGCAGGGTGGCAATTTCGTTAATGCCATAGCCAATGCTAATAGGTCGCTCGTTGATGTGAGAAATGGAAACCGTGATTATACTTACTCAGAGATAGGGAGCATGTTTAACGATTTAGGCATAGAGTGAGAGTTTAGGAGCTGCGTGCCATCGTGTGGCTCGGTGCCATGCTCGGCACGCTCATGGGTTGCGTGAACATCTTCCTATGACAGGTAAAAATATTCTTACCTCTGACATCATTTGACACATCTGTTACTTATCTTTGCACTTGTAAACCATAAAACAAAAACGAAATGCTTAGAGGAATAAAAACCTTTGTCTGCGACAACTGCGGACACAAATTCAAGGGAATGGACATCGAGTGGAACGCGACAATCTGGTCGCAACCGCTGAAATGCCCCAACTGTGGCAGCTACCACACCTGCCCCGATTCGTTTTTGGGGCTTAACAGGATTATTTACAGGGAGATTTGGAAACAGATGGACGAGGCTCACAAAGCTCCAAACGCCCATCTTTCAATTTCTAACTTCTAATTTCTAACTCTATGAATGTTTTCTTTCAGCCCTACGTGGGCAAGGACTACACTATAGGTGGCCTTTTCGGCAAGCGCATCATGGTGCTCGGCGAGAGCCACTACTGTGATGAGGGCTGTGCCGACTGCGGTAATATAAGCAACCATCGGGAGTGCATGGCGTTCACCAATGGTGTCGTCGGCGACTACCTCAATGAGCTGAAGTCGCGCGAGCGATGGATGAGCACATTCCTGAAGTTCGAACGCAGCCTCGTAGGTCATGAGACCGACTGGCCGGAGCGGCATCGCATTTGGCAGAGTGTACTGTTCTACAACTACCTTCAGATAGCAATGGGCGGTCCGCGCAAGGCGGGAACGGATGCGGAGTACCGCCAGGCCGAGCAGGCCTACTTCAGCGTGCTCGACCAATACCGACCACAGTATATCATCGCCTGGGGCAACCGACTGTGGGGACAAATGCCGGGCGGTGAGCGCTGGCAGGACGGTGACGACATTATTATTGACGGCTACACGGTCTATACCGGCAGCTACGCCCTCAATGGTGGCGGACGCGTGAAGGTGATGGCGGTCAATCACCCCTCCGTCGGCTACTCCTGGGACTACTGGCACAAGGTGATAGAGGCGTTTCTAAAGTAGCAAAGAATTTGGAATACGGACTATGGGCAACAGGGCAAAATTCTATTGTTGGCTGATTGGCAGGTTGGAGCGTCGCCGCATGACGATACAAGAGATTTGTGACGACTGGGCGGAGTCGTCGAGCAATATCGACGGCAAGGAACTCAGCGTACGCACCTTCCACCGCTACCGTGAGGAGATTGCCAACCTCTTTGGCATTGAGATAGAGTGCGACAAGGCTGACGGCTATCGCTATTTCATCCGCCGCGACCGCTATGCGGATTCGGAGGTCTCCGAATGGCTGCTCAGTTCCCTGCGCATGGCATCGCTCGGCGACAGACTGAAATACCATGACAAGGTGATGTTAGAGAAGGCACCCGAAAATACGCAGTACCTCGACGACATCATCCAGGCTATCGACAAGCACTATGCCATCCGGTTCCATTACCGCACACCCTATGGTGACGAAATGGAGATGGAGCTCGTCCCAGCTTTTCTCCGTCTGTTCCACCAACGCTGGTATGTCATCGGCAACCTGATGCAGCAGAATGGGCACGAACCCAAGCCCAACACCGACGGCTCCGACTATCATCCACGTGTGCTGCCTTTCGACCGCATCAGTTATCTGGACATCGTCTGCGAGCGACAACTGCTGTCGAAGAGAACGCTGGAACTGTTGAAGCCGGACAATTTCTACGACGGTTGCTTTGGCATCATCCGTCAGCAGAACCTCCCGCCACGGAAGATACGCATCCGTGCCTTCTATCCTGAGAATAACTACATCGAGGAAGTGCCGATCCACGAGAGTCAGACCAAGCTACGCGATGCCGCCGACGGGTCTTATACCGACTATGAGCTCTACGTCAGTCCCACGCGCGACTTCGAGCAGGAGCTGTTGTGGCACGGGCGGAAAGTCATCGTGCTCAGCCCCGACGACTTTCGTCAGGAGATGCTGAACATTCTCAAAGACATGGTGAGAAGCTATGAGACCGGCGAGAATACGGTGGAGGAATAAGATACGTCCGGGAGGTCCGCTGCCCTCAGCGGTCTATGTGTCGTATCAGCTTGTTTTCAAGGTTTTCCTTGCTGTGATGCAAGAGGTTCTATTTGCTTTTGTAAAAGAATCGTGTTCATGAGCCCTCTTCTCCAAATACAGGGTTGATCCGATGCGCTTATCCGTGCCACGGGAAATATCCATTGCGCCTTTAATGACGACCTTGGGGTGTCGCATGGAATCGCAATTTCCCCCTCTCCCTCCAGGGAGAGGGGGGCTAGGGGGAAGAGAGTCTTTTTTTTATTTCAATGCTTCCAGCGCACTCTTATAGTCGGGCTCATCCTCGATCTTCTCCACCTGCTGGGTGTAGACGACCTTGCCTTCTTCGTCAACGACGACGACGGCACGGGACTGCAGACCACGCATCGGACCGTCAACGATCACGGTGCCGTAAGCCTTGCCGAACTCGGGAGAGCGGAACAGCGATACGGGTATCACGTTCTTCAAACCCTCTGTCGTACAGAAGCGGCCCTGGGCGAAGGGCAGATCCTCAGAGATGCAGAGCACCACAGTGTTGTCCATCTTCGAAGCGTCTGCGTTGAAGTGACGCACCGAGGCAGCGCAGGTGGCTGTGTCGAGGCTGGGGAATATGTTGAGCACCACACGCTTACCGCGCAGGTCGCTGAGCTTCAGGGTGCTGAGGTCACCTTTGGTAGCCTCGAAATCAGGTGCGATACTTCCTTTTGCGGGCAGAGTGCCGATGGTGTTCATCGCATTGCCTAATAAACTAACTTTTGCCATAATCTTTAGTGTTTAATGTGTTGAGTACCGCAAATGTACGAATCCCGTTGGGAAGTACCAAATCTATCTCTCCTTTTTTCGAAATATTAATAGAGTGACATTTATTAGTGCCAACTCTGTGACACAGATCTTCACCACTTACTCATTAATTTATTCGTTCATTCATGAAGCATTTATCCTCGAATCTACACTAGCCTCGTAAATAGCTATAGACATTCGTGTCGATTTGTGGATTTATCTTTTCCACGAATCTACACTAATCTGGCGCAGTATATATTTTCCGTGGGTCGGCTATTAGTCTTCTGGTACAGATCCGTAGTTGGTTAGAGGTGTCGAGAGGTCATAGCTCAAGGCAAATAGCTTTTTAACCAAAAACAGGGAAAGCCCTTCCATCTTGGCTTTTTGTTAGAGTCAGAAACCTTTTCTGTTGCTTCTATCATAGGCTTGTTGTCTTAAGGACAAAGCCTTGTTGTCTTAAGAACAAAGTCTTTTGGTGTCAGTACTACGGCCAGATTACTCCAGTACAAAACCGAGATTACTCCAGTACTACGGGCAGATTACTCCAGTACTTCACCGTAGTACTCTGTCGGTTCCTGCAGCAGCGCTTCCTCTACCCCGTTCCTCTGTGAAGTCCGAAGCCCATAATTCTTTAGCTCATGGGTAGTTTACTTTCCGAATCTCACTCCCATATTGACGTTGAATAGCAGTTGCTTGTCGGTGTAGGCCGACTTCACGCCACTGCCGTTCTTGAAGTAATATGACAGGCCGGGCTCGGCGAAGACGCTGAGGCTCGGGAGTATCGAGTAGGAGATGCCAGCGTTGACATGGGTGCTCAGCACTGGCCGGTGCTCGTTGACCTTTGTCGTTGTCGTCTCGTTGGTGACCATGTCGGCATAGAGCGTCTTCTTCTTGCCGTATACCAGTTTCTCTATCTCTCCACCGGCACTGGCGTAGACCTTCACTTTGCTCTGTTGCCATACATGATAGTGGACACTCACCGGAATGCCGAGATAGTGGAGACGCTGCGTACTGTTTTCGCTGTGGTTGGCATAGAGATCCTCAAAGTCAGAACTCATCGTACTGTAGGTCAGTCCTGTCGTCACGCCCCATCGCCCGTTGAGAGGTATCGACACGGAAAGCCCCGCACGTACCGGCAGATGATGATGCTTCTCGCTGTGGACTGGCGTCTCCTGAAGTACTTTATTGAGCAGGCCGGGGTAGGCATAGAACGTGGGCATGCTGGCTACCATCGGTTCACTCATCGTCATGACCTGCCCATTGCTGTTGCCGTTTCTTTGGAAACCGCCAACACCCTGATAGTAAGCACTCACGAATATCTTGGGGTGTGGACTCCCATTGTTGTATGCCACCAGACGGTCATTGCTGTTCCAGTCATCTTTGGAACCAATATTAGAAGAACGGCTTGTCCCTGTCGTTTTGCGCTTCGCAACTTCTGCTTCAGTATTTCCTTCTTTTGTCTCTGTGTTTTTACTTCCTGCGGAAACTGTTTGCTCATCCTTCTCTTTATTTTCTTCTGTCACGATTGAAGTCTGTGGCAAAGTCCCCTTGTCCATCCCTTCGTTTCGGACTTGAGCGATAAGATTTGAGACAAAGTTGTTTGCGGGCAAAGTCGTATGATGTCCGGCGGAAACTGCTTGCCCTTGTTGTTGCGTCGCAGGGTCTTGCGTCTGTTGCGTAGCAGAGCCTTGCGACTGTTGCTGTTGCGAGAGCATCTTCTTGCTATCGGGTTGTTGCCATGCGAGATAGACGACCGTACCTCCGATGATCGCTGCCAGTGAGGCGGCGACTGCCCATCGTTGCCACGTCAGGCGGCGTGTCTGAGCAACGGGCTGTGGTGGTGTCATCGTGAGACCACGGCGTGCCATCTCCTGCTTGATGTTGTCAAGCATATCGTCGGGAGCCTTCCGCTCATAGCTGTCGGCCTTCCGTTTGATGTCAGTCATCCATTTGTCGTTCATCCTAACCTCCTTTTGTAGTCGTTGATCATCTTGGCAAGCATCGTCTTCGCACGGTGTAGCTGCGAAGCCGAACTGTCGGGTTTGATATGTAGCATTTGCCCGATCTCCTTATGGCTCAGTTCCTCTATGACGTAGAGGTTGAGCACTTGGCGGTATCCTTCGGGCAACCGTCGGATCATCTCCATGAGCACATTACCGTCGAGGCCTTCTGTGTCAGGCTCCTCATCGGGCAGGTCGGGCACCTCTTCGTTTGCGACGACATCGATCTTTCGTCTTTGGCGTAGCGCCATCAGACATTCGTTGACCATGATGCGCGTCACCCAAGCCTTCAGACTGCCTTTGCCACGGTACTGAAACGTGTGGAACTGTGTGAAGATCTTGATGAAAGCTTCCTGCAACACGTCTTTCACTTCGTCGTCGTCAGCGATATAGCGCGTGCCCACACCCATGAGGTACCCGCTGAAGAGCGCGAACAGGTCGTCCATCGCCGAGGATTCTCCCCGGCGAAAGGCTTCTACGATCTGTTGTTCTTTGTCGATAACCTTCATGATGGCAACACGCCTGTGGCGCTAATGTCTTGTTTTGATCCTGGTCTTTTGCTTGATAAATGCAGCAAAGCGCAGAACCTTGCACGGATCTGCTCCTAAATTGAGAATTGCTACACCTTATTATATATATAGCCCTGTGCCCGATGCAGTGTTGCCACCCGCCGGAGGGGGGATGGCGTAGGCCAACGGGTGCCGATGGCCAGGGCGATAACAGTCTTGACTTCATAATAGCCAAACTTCTTGCAAATTTATAGCTTTTTTCTTGCAATATTGCCCAAAAAGTTGTAAATTTGCAATCAAATTGCGTTAGCAGCCTTACGAAACATAGCACAGCTCTGCGAGAGTCGTCTACCAAATGTCTTTGAGTGCTCTGATGTGGAGAATCTATTTTTCTGACCATCCCTTCCGCACATGCTGATGTGAGGAAGGAGGTAGAGCTGTGCGATACGCTATACGGGCTTTAACGCAAATCGGAGATGGAACTTAAAGGGAGACCAATGGCCACGGAAGTTATACTCATTAATCAATTTATTATTTCATGACACGCAGGTCGCAGCAGCAGAAAGAAATAGAAAGAGAACGAAATAACCTTCAAGGGCGTATTCAACAACTCCAGAAGCAGGAAGAAGCAGGAAGCCAAATGTTTGCAGCATTGAGTGAGATTGAAAATATCCTTACTCGGATGCTTGAGTTGAAGAAGCTGGGTTTGGAGGACTCTCCAGAATTCAAGCAACTGAAACAACGCTATGACATACTCAAGGGCTTTAAAGAGCATCAGAGTATGTTGTTCAAAGGAATGATGACACACTTCTAACTTTATCCGCTTGGAGAGTGGGAGTGCCGTAACATTCAGCACTGGTATTATCTATTGGTGCCGCTATTCCCAACTACCGACAAAGCGCGATGACCATCCGGTGGCTGGTAGTAGGGAACTTGACTCCCAAACAGTCCAAAACCTTGATATTGGCAAAGACAGTATGAATGTTATAATCTGAGATACAGCCAATGATCGACACCGGAATGCAATAAAAGTACAATCGTGGGGGCGGATCTCCCGAGCTACTTGACTTATATAGAACTCGTTGGCCAGGAGAAAAGAGTGAATGAGCAGTGCACCATAGGTTAGCAGATACAATCCGAAACACATACAAAGAAGCCTATTGGATAGCCTTTTGGAAACAGCAATAGGACGCGTAATTAAGACTTTACTTAATTGAATCTTTGCAATCAAATGATAACAAAATTCGATATATCGCATTTCAGGGGTATCAGACACCTTACTATTGACGGCATCAAGCAGTTGAATGTGTTCTTGGGATACAACAACTGTGGAAAGTCTTCAGTTTTAGAGGCTCTATATCTCTTTTGTGACCCCTCTCATCCTGTTAACAACATGCAGATCAACAGGGTGCGGCATTATTATAGGATGGATGCCAGTGCTTTACCTCTGAATTTTTATGACCTTGACACTTCAGTCCCTATTGTCTTTGAGGGCTTCTTTGATGACCAAGAGAAAAGAAGACTTACGATAGATTATATATCTCAAGAGTTGGATAAGACTGATTTTTCTGATTTATCCCTTACCAATCATAAATATGATAAAGTGTACGGATTGTCCAATACATTGACAATAGACAATACTGAAGGTAAGAAGAGATTCCGGTTTGTCATAGAGCCTATTGGCGATGGAAAGGCACGTGTCGGAGTAAATAAGCAAGATGGAGAATATAAGGATAGCTTCAATTGTGGATTTATGCCCCCGAGCAGCAATATCAACGATTATCTCGACTCTTTTAAAGATATTGTGGAGAACAAGGAGATAGACGAACTTGTCTGTTCACTACGTGAAATAGAGCCTCGTCTGCTGACTTTGACACTTGTCGGCCAGCAAATTATGGCAGACATTGGATTAAGGAAGCTCATCCCGATTCAATTGCTGGGCGATGGAATCAGGAAGCTATTTTCAATTGCCATCTTTATGTATCAGCTTAGGGGTGGTGTAGCCTTGATTGACGAAGTGGACAACGGACTTCATTATAAATCCATGCCAACATTGTGGCGGACAATTATTCATATGTCGAAGAAGTTTCAGGTGCAGCTTTTTATCTCTACTCATAATATAGATTCTCTTCGCTCTTTGGATGCTGTCCTTGCCCATGAGGAAAATGCATTCCAAAAGCAAAGCAATATATATACGCTAAGGAGAAATGGTGATGGTGAGCTGAAAGCATTACGCAGCGACTATGAGCAGTTTGAATATATGATTAAACAGGAGATGGAACTGCGATGATAGACATATTCTTGGAGACTGGAAAGAAAACGACACCGGAATATCGTTTTGTAGATGATTTCGTGGGCAAATTCTTAGGTGTCGATCCCTTGGAGTATAAGATAGAATGTGTGGATGGAAAAGATAACCTTCAGCGGGCAGTGAACAAGTTCCTAGACAATACTATACCGGAATAAGGAATCTTGTCGTCTTCGATGCCGATAGTTCTACTAATGGAGGCGGATTTGGAAGAAGGAAGTTAGAACTTTTGGCAAAGATGAAAGAACTCAATATTACTGCCGACTTATTTCTGTTCCCAAACAATCATGATGATGGTATGTTTGAGGATTTGCTGATGCATATAGCCCGAAAAGAGAATCATAGGCGTTTTTTTGATTGCTTCAGTGATTATGAATCATGTTTAGGTGACGACTACATACATCCAAATCTGAAAGGGAAGATATTCACTTATATCAGTTCCATGAAGAGCTTGCCTAATAAAGTGAGGAGAAACCTTGGCGGTGGCGACTGGCAATTCACTAATAAGGAATATTGGAATCTGGACGCGGAATATCTGCTGCCTCTCAAGGAGTTTATCCTAAACTCTATAACGAAATAGAAATGTAGCAAATTTTGCGTCCTTTGCGGGTTGGCGAGAGAAGACAAAGAGGCGACTTGCGCGAGTTGAGAGTTTCCTCTCGCAAAGGCGCAAAGGCCGCTAAGGCTCAGCTGTCCGGGAGGTCCGCTTCCCGGGAGGTCCGTTGCCCTCAGCGGACAAACGATAACAGCAACCCTCAGTGAACTGTAGAAGCTCTCTATCACAAGTTGTCCGCTGAAGGCAGCGGACCTCCCGGGCAGCGGATCTTCCGGGCTACAACTCATGAACCGGGATAATAGGGACGGATTAGCAACGACACATGCGTTAACAGATATAACCGGAAGCACCTACGACGAACTCTCTTGGATACACTATGGTGATATTTTTCAGTAATACGAATCTGTTAGCGTGCTGATAGATAGAATCCCGAAATTTGGTTATTGCCAAAATAGAAGAAGTTAGAATCTTTCATAGATAATGAGGACAATAGAGATACGCAACATAGGACCTATAAAGAATACCGGGAGAATGGTCATATCGCCGGTTACTATATTCTGCGGTCAGCAAGGCAGCGGAAAAAGTACTTGCGCCAAGTTGATATCTACCTGCCTATGGCTTGAGAAATCTATCATGAAGCACGAAACTACAGAAAAGTATGTCACGAGCTATAATCATTTTCGTAACAATCTCTGTGGTTATCATGGTATCACAGATTTTTTTAAGGACGATACTTATTTGAAGTACGAAAGCGATGATTATGTGTTCGTTTATGAAAACAAGCACCTGACTATTCAACATAGGAACCATGAGGGTTACAAAATGCCCAAGATCATGTATGTACCGGCAGAGCGCAATATGATGGTTGCCATTGAACAGGCTGAGAAGGTGAGGAGACTGCCATCTAACTTGCAGACAATGCAAAGCGAATACCTGAAGGCTCTAAAAAGTTTGAAGGGCAAGGTGGCGCTACCAGTGAGCGATGTTTACCTACAATATGACCGGCTGAACAAGGTAACTTGGATTATGGGTGATGGCTATCGTGTGAGAGCAGAAAATTCGGCCAGTGGTTATCAATCGATGGCTCCTCTTGTTCTTGTCTCTGATTATCTGTCCGATCTGGTGCGTAGGCAGGTAGGGGAACCTCAAAGTGCAGACGAAAGGGAGCGGTTGAGCAGGGAGATTTCTAAAATTATGGATTCGGATAATCTACAGGAAGCAGTCAAGGCGGCAATGATAGAAAGCATCAACAAGCGATATGCACTGGATTGCTTTTTTAATATCGTCGAGGAACCGGAACAGAATCTCTATCCTCTCTCGCAGAAGAGTGTCTTACAGGCGTTACTTACAGATAAGAATAAATCTGATGGCAATTTGCTTATCGTGACTACACATAGCCCTTATCTGCTCAACTACCTGTCGTTGGCCATTAAGGCTAACAACATCGCTTCTGAGTTCCCGGACACCGTGGAGCAGTTGTCGCACATTGTGCCTCAGTCGGCTTTTGTTTCAGGTGAAGACGTGAATGTTTATGAAATACAGAGCACAGGGCATGTTAAGGAACTGTCTAAGTATGGTGGTATGCCTTCTGACGAGAACCTGTTGAACATTGCTCTGGAGAATTGCAATGATTTGTACAACGAGCTATTGGATATTGAAGAAGAATGCCAACATACCAGTTAGGACAGGTAGACTTTCTGACACTTGAAAACAGAATATACCCAACAGTTAGAGGAAATGAGATGGTGTACATCAAGGATGGGGAGGGAACGCAACCTGCTGTAATCCTTTATGAAGACCGTCTCAATGAGGTGGCAGTTGTAAATCCGCGACATGCGTCATACAACTTTATTCCCGTTGATAATAGTATCACGGTAGTGGAACCTCAAACTCAAAACAAGGTGTCCGTTTGTGATGCAATGATATTGACGGATGGCCTTCAAGATGTATATTTCATAGAGCTGAAGGATGTCAGGAAGCAATGGGTCACCAAGGCTGTCAGTCAGTTGGAATCTATCATCAGAATATTCAATGGCAGCCATGTTGATGTTGCATTCAAACATCGATTGGCATACGCAAGCAACAGACGGCATCCTTTCCCTGCTTCCTATAGGGAGAAGGAAGAACAGTTTAGATGTTCTTTGGGCTTCAAACTTGTAGTGAGCGGACGAATTAATATACTCTAATAGATATCGTTGCCCCTTTAGTGCCCCTTGCGGCTTAGCGAGAGAAGATAAAGAAGGGGCTTGTGCGAGTTAGAGAGTTTCCTCTCGCAAAGGCGCAAAGGCCGCCAAGGCTCAGCTGTCCGTGAGGTCCACTGCCCTTAGCGGGCAAACGATAATTGCCACTCACACTAAACAGCAGAAGCTCATTATCAGAGGTCGTCCGCTGAGGGCAGCGGACCTCCCGAGGCTGATTTCTCATCAGCAGGGAGGGATGAGCAACGAGACAGGCGTAAGCAGATACAACCTGATACACAGACAATGAAGCCTCTTTAATTGAGCTATAGGGGTTACTTTTCAGAAATAAGGATCATGTCCCGTATTTACTGGGGTTCCGAGAGCTAAAATCACGGAGTCTGGGTTTTACCGGACAGCAATAATTAATAATAATAAGATAAAGCATCGAACAGCCTCGAAGCCCCAAAATATGAGTAATACGAAAAATGATAATATACACACATAGGGATATGCGGTATTTAACAGCTTGCACAGATTACTTACCGTTTTCTTGCTCCTGAACAAACGCTTTAACATCATAATAGTTGTATCTTTTAAATTTTGAGGTTCTATAATGGAGTCGTTCCACCGTGCCTCATTAACTAATAGTCTTTGTCTAAAATTATCATTAATCACCTACGTCCTATCATGGCTCAGATGTGAACTTCACAATGATGTTTCGAATTCCCTATTCGAGAGAACAGATATTCGTCCCAAACGGCATCTTCTTTAAATTACATGAATAAAAAATCATCCCGTCAGAAGAAGGGCGTAAGCTTTTCGTCCGAAGAGGATGAGTACAACTAAGATATTGATGAACTACAAAGAAATTAAAATAGCGGTAGCCGGCACTGGCTACGTGGGACTGAGCATCGCCACACTGCTCAGCCAGCACCATCGGGTGACGGCTGTTGATGTCGTCAAGGAGAAGGTGGATCTCATCAACAGCAGAAAGTCACCGATCAAGGATGAATATATAGAGAAGTACCTTTCAGAGAAACCTCTTCGGCTGATGGCTACCCTTGACGGTGCCAAGGCTTATAAAGATGCGGACTTCGTCGTCGTCGCCACGCCTACCAACTATGATCCCGTCAAGAATTATTTCGATACAAGACACGTCGAAGAGGTGATAGAGTTGGTGATGGAGGTGAATCCAAAAGCTATCATCGTCATCAAGTCTACCATTCCTGTTGGATATACGGTGAGTGTACGTGAGAAATACCATAATGATAACATCATTTTTGCACCGGAATTTCTTCGTGAGAGCAAGGCACTATACGACAACCTCTATCCCAGTCGTATCATCGTAGGACGCCCCGAGGGAGACCACCGGCTTGATGAGGCTGCTCATACCTTTGCGGCTTTATTGCAGGAGGGTGCTGTCAAGCAGGATATTCCAACCCTGTTTATGGGATTGACGGAGGCAGAGGCCGTGAAACTCTTCGCCAATACCTATCTCGCTTTGCGCGTCAGTTACTTCAATGAACTGGACACTTATGCCGAAGTGAAGGGGCTCAATACGGGTAATATCATCAAGGGCGTAAGTCTCGATCCACGCATCGGAGACTTCTACAACAACCCGTCGTTCGGCTACGGTGGTTATTGTCTGCCAAAGGACACCAAACAACTTCTTGCTAACTACAAAGATGTTCCCGAGAACCTTATCCAGGCTATCGTGGAGAGCAACCGCACTCGCAAGGACTTCATTGCCGACCAGGTGCTCCGCAAGGCAGGATATTACGACTACTATGGTCATGGCGACTATAATCCCGCCGAGGAGAAGCAGTGTGTCATCGGCGTGTATCGACTGACGATGAAGAGCAATAGCGACAACTTCCGGCAGAGCAGTATACAGGGTGTGATGAAGCGTATCAAGGCCAAGGGCGCGCAGATCATCATTTACGAGCCCACACTTGAAGATGGTAGCACCTTCTTTGGAAGTCGTGTCGTGAATGATCTCTCCGTCTTTAAATCTCAAAGTCAGGCTATCATTGCCAACCGCTATGATGCCTGTCTGGACGATGTAAAAAACAAAGTATATACCAGGGATTTGTTCAGAAGAGATTGAAGTTCTAAGTGGAGCTTCTGGTCGGAAAAATAGTTATGCTTCTTCGAAATAGAAGTGAAATTACGATAGAATTGCCCAAAAAGTTGTAAATTTGCAATCAAATTGCGTTAGCAGCCTTACGAAACATAGCACAGCTCTGCGAGAGTCGTCTACCAAATGTCTTTGAGTGGTCTCTCTGATGTGGAGAATCTATTTTTCTGACCATCCCTTCCGCACATGCTGATGTGAGGAAGGAGGTAGAGTTGTGCGATACGTTATCATGACTTTAACATGAATGCCCATTAATTACCATAAATTTCTTGTGAATTAATTAATGGATCATTTATGGTTAATTGCTGATGGTTGACGTTAAAAAATGAGAAGTGACAGGTTGCCTCTTGGGAATAGGCTGGGGTTAACGCTCTGCTCTTCGCAATAAAAAATAGAAAGCTATGTTTTTCTCAAAAGTGACACTAAACAATGTTGGTCCTATCAAGCATTTTGAGTGTGGCCAAGTAGGTACAATCAATTTGGCCATAGGACCTAATGGATGCGGAAAGACCTTCCTATTAAAGTGTCTATATTCATCCATACGTGCAGTAGAGCAATATAAAAGGGGCAAAGAACTTAGAAGTTTGAATGAACTTCTGACAG
The DNA here is from genome assembly GCA_902778265.1 of uncultured Bacteroidales bacterium. GTDB lineage: Bacteria > Bacteroidota > Bacteroidia > Bacteroidales > Bacteroidaceae > Prevotella. The sequence goes on from CACYXI010000168.1 coordinate 13,774, forward strand.
ACAAACTTCATTGGACATTTCAACCCTGGACCATTGGCAATATCGTAAGCAAGGGTGAGAGAAAACTTTCTGTGAGGATAGAATCGACAGAACATGAAACTTTGTCCTATTCTTTTGGTCCGTCTACGGAGAAATCAATACCGAATATAGAGAATTCTTTCTCGCTACGGTCAGACAACAGCATCTTCATTCCTGCAAAGGAAATCTTATCATTAAGAGAATTGATTTTAAAATCGAATGCTGTTGACAGAGATTTTGGATTTGATGATACTTATGTGGATTTGGCAAAGGCGTTATCGCCTACTACGCGTGGACGCAATTTGAAGACGTTCTCTGATGCAAGAAACATTCTTGGAAAGGCTTTGCATGGAAAGATAGAATTTGATGAGGGACGGCAGGAATGGGTGTTTCATGATGAGCAAAATCAAATACATTCTGTTTCTGTCACGTCGGAAGGAATAAAGAAATTGTCTATTATTGATGTGCTGTTAGGTAACCACTACCTGACGAGAAATTCTGTAATCTTCATCGATGAGCCGGAGTCGGCATTGCATCCTGCTTTGATCTCGCGCTTCATGGAGATTATTTATATGCTGTCAGAGCTCGGCATTCAGTTTTTTATAGCTACTCATTCCTATTTTGTTATTAAGAAGCTATATATCATAGCGCAGAAAAACCATTGCTCTATCCCCGTGTTCTCTTTTGATGGACATGAGGTGACAAATGGTGATCTTGCCAAGGTAATGCCAAAGAACGACATCATTGATGAAAGCGTCAAACTATATGAAGAGGAGATAAATCTATGAGCAGGTCTCTCGTTGAGGAGTCTGGTATGAGATTCATTGTCGACTCTGATAAACTTTTTCGAGTAGAGAAGGTGCGACCTGCAAAGAGTATGTTCGGAGTTAAAGTCGCTGAATTTGCTGAACTGTACTCTGATCATTTGATAAATATTATTGAAGCAAAGTCGTCATCACCACGTCCTGATAACACTCTGAACTTTGAAACCTATATCGGTGACATAGCTAACAAGTTAGAAGATACGCTGCTTCTCATCAATGCATTGCGTTTGAACCGCTTCGTGGATGCTGAGATGCAGGACTTTCCATCAGCAATGAGACATGCTGATTTGAGCAAAACAATGGACTTCCATTTCTTCTTAGTCATTAAGGGCAGTCAAAAAGAGTGGCTGATGCCTTTGCAGAATGCTTTGATCAGCCGGATGTCTACTTTACTACAGATCTGGAACATAAAAAGTTCTTCAGTCAAAGTCATAAATGACGTTATGGCGCATGACATGGGCATAATAGAGTAAAACTCTATAACTTTCCATGTTCTCTACATTGCCCAATGCTCTCTCGATCTCTCCTAAAAGGCTGAAAAGCGCAATAATTCATACGATTTATGGCGAGAACATCCGATTTTGATCAGCTGCTCTTCCTTTGCACGACGGAGGGCAAGGGCATGAGCGCGGAACAGTTTTGTATCAACAATTATCTCCAGAGCTTCATCAAATAGTTCTCTGAGGGCTGTCGTGACAATGCTCAGATTCAGCTCCCGGACAGCCCGCTGTTGATTAGAAAGACTTAAATTTCTACCCCCATACCTCCGCACACACAGCTGTGAGGAAGAAGTTAGAGTTGTACGCTTCGCGATTGGATGGCGTTTCCTTCGTTAGGTGATAATACCAAACAAGATATTTCTATTCTCTATGTTATATAGATTGATATTACAGAATTATAAATCCTTTAGAGATCGGACGGAGTTCTCTATGATTCCATCCTCTGACTCTATACATGTGGCTTCCAAAAATAGTCCTATACCCGTACTCAGAGATGCGGCTATATACGGTCCCAATGCCTCAGGTAAAAGCAATCTTATAAAGGCTCTGGATTTTATACAAAATTTTGTTCTTGACAACAGCGTGTTGGAGAATCATCGTAATGATGCTTTCAAATTTGACAAGGATTATCTAAGTGCGCCAAGTGCGTTCGTGATAGAGATAAAGGTAGCTAATATCTTGTATCAGTATGGCTTTGTGGTTTCTTTTATGACATCAACAGTTGTAAAAGAGTGGTTGTCATATTACGATAGTATATCACAAGAGTGGGTTAAGGTCTTTGTGACGGACGACAAATTGGAGCTCAACGGTGATGTTGATCCTTCTAATAGGGAAAGGGCGCTGATTTATAATGAAGATAACAGGAAAAATCAGAACTTACTGCTCTTGACAGTCTTATCTGACAAAGCTCTGAAAGAAGACGTGTTGAAAACTTCTGTTCAGCATGTATTTCAGTGGATAAAGGAACTCGTCATCTTGTTCCCTAACTCCGTATATAACTTGATGGGGGCAGTAGCGCATGATATAGATGCCGTAAATCAGCTATACAAGAAATATTTCAAGGCTTTTGGAATTGACATAGACAAAATAGAACTTTCAAATTTTGCTGTAGAGAGCCTCCATTTGCCTACGGGACTTATCTCTGACATGAAGCAGACATTAAAAAAAGATGACAGAGGCAAACTTGTCATGCTCCATACTCCCAAGGACGACTATTTGGTATCGTTGAATGATCTTGGAGAGATACAAGCAAGTAAGGTCGGATTCCTCCACAACGACGACCATACCGGGATCTTACTTTCAAAAAGCGAAGAGTCTGACGGAACCAATAGATTGATGGATTTAATCCCGTTGTTGGGAATGGCCATCAAAAAAAACAGAGTAGTGGTGATCGACGAAATAAACAGAAGCCTTCATAGTGCTCTTACTCATCAGTTTATCAAAGTCTTTTTTCAACAGACAACTGACAACAGTGAGAGTCAGCTGATTTTCTCCACGCACGACATTCTCTTGTTAGACTCCGGTATGTTTGGAAAGAAAGAAATATGGTTCCTTGATAAGAGAAACGGCGTTTCTTCACTCTATCCTCTGGATAAGTTCAAGCTGCCATCCGACATGAAAGGCATAGGCCAGAACTATATGTTAGGCCGTTTTGATGCTATTCCTAAAATATAGCATGATGGAAAAGCTAAACAAATAATTATCTTTGCGCAAAGATAAAGTTATATGGCAGTCGTCAGGTTAAACAATATAAGCCATGAAACCCTTATATGGGCAGTCAATAGGGCAGGCTACAGTGAAGAGAACGCTAAACACGTGTTCCCTTTGCTGGAGAGTTGGCTGTCTGACGAGAAGAAACCAACTTTAGCTCAGCTTACTAAATTTTCCTCTAAATTTCATGTACCTATAGGCTATCTTTTCCTAAGCCAAGCTCCCGTAGAGCGTTTGCCATTCCCTATGTTCAGGGGAGAAGCAGGTATAGACCATAGGTTTGACCTTAATGTCTATGACACTGTGATGAATATTTTAAGTCGGCAAGAATGGCTTGAAGACTACCTAAAAGAGAATGAGGTGGAAAATTGCAAGCTTGTTGGTTCTATAAATCAAAGAATTCCAGTTTCCGAAGCCGTCAACATACTACGTACTATTTTGGGTTTAGATACAAGATGGGCTTTTAGCATCGCTTCTATTGATGCAGCCGTTAGCATGATGACAGAACGTTTGGAGCAAGCTGGAGTTTTTGTTGCATTTAATGGTGTTGTTGGCAACAACACGCATCGTGTCTTGGACGTTAATGAATGTCGCGGATTTGCTCTTGTAGATGGTATGGCTCCATACGTGTTCGTAAACAGTGGGGATGCTAAATCTGCGCAGATGTTCACACTCGTTCATGAAACCGCACACCTCATGCTTGGAGTAAGTGCCGGTCATGCAGGCGAAGACATATTTTTGCATAATGTCACAGAAAGATATTGTGATGCAGTAGCCGCAGAATTCTTGGTACCACAATCCGTTTTGCGAAACGTGTGGAATGGTAATATCAAGTGGATGGCTAACAAGTTTAAGGTTAGTGAGTTGGTTGTCGCAAGGAGAGGACATGATTTAGGTTTCCTTAGCGATGCTGATTATCGAGCATTTTGGTTAGAATACAGTCATCGACCAAAAGCAAAAAAATCCTCTAAAGGCGGAGACTTCTATCTTTCCAGTGTTAAACGTGTTGGAAGAACATTTGCTATCCATGTGAGGAATGCTGTGAACAATAGAGAGCTTAGTTATACTGAAGCTTATAGACTTACGGGATTGTATGGTAATACTTTCCAACATTTTATGAACAATAACATCTAAGATAATGGCATATTTATTTGATAGCAATATATTCATACGCTCAAAGAATGATATGCCATTAGACCTATGGCCTACTTTCTGGCAGAGAATGACAGAAATGATTAACGGTGCACAAGTGTTCATAAGCGTCAAGGTAAAAGAGGAAATAGAGCATGGCAATGATGAGCTTGTCACATGGCTGAGAGATTCCGCGCCACAGTCTTGTTTCATTTCCTTGGATACAGATATAATGACAAAGTTCCAAGAATTGCAGAATTGGGCATTCTCTCAACCTTTTACAGAAGCTGCAAGAAATACTTTCGCACAGGTTGCTGACTCGTATTTGGTTGCAACGGCTGCCGCAAAAGGAATGACTGTGGTTAGTTACGAACATTCCGATCCTCAAAGCAAGCGAAGAGTATTGATTCCAGACGCTTGTAATGCGATGGGAGTCGCATGTTGCGATCTTAACACTGTTCTAAGATCTTTAGGTATCACTATATAATAGACATCAGTATCTTAATAGGAATGATGGTGTGGGGCTTGATTATAACGACTTAAATTTTACTCAGCCTGGCAGAAAACAGGGTACTCCAAAGTACCCTATTGAAAGGAGAAAGGCAACAATTGGACATCGACATATCACTTACAGAGTCTTAGAGTAGTTCTACGAATTGTCTTTTCCAATTCTGTAACGCTTTCGCTCACTCCATTCTAATCTATAAATTAGCATATATGAAAGTAGTCTTATTAGCCGGAGGCTTTGGCACGCGTATCAGCGAGGAATCGCAATATAAGCCGAAGCCGATGATAGAGATTGGCGGTATGCCGATACTTTGGCATATCATGAAAGAGTATTCCTACTACGGACATAATGATTTCATCATTTGTGCCGGGTACAAACAGGAATATATAAAGGAATGGTTTGCCAACTATTTTATCCATAACAGCGACGTCACTTTCGATTATCGCAACGGAGGCAACGAGATCGTCCACGAGAAGGTCCCGGCGATAAGCAACCTGATATTCGTCCACAGCGACAAGAAGACCATCGACACTCTTAAGCACACGCGTGCCCAGGCGGAGCCCCTCAGATATATGACACGTCATCTGAGAGCCGATGACGGCATCAGGCACGAGATAATCATCGTCCCTGACAATCAGATGGACGATTTCATACATGTTGCCTCAGCACCCGACGACCAGCGCACCTTCCTCACTGCCGATGACCTCCACGGACATGCCGGCGACTGCGTCGTCATCTCCTCCGGTCCCTTCGCAGGCGTCGAGGGTATCATCAAACGCATCAAAGGCAACCGCCGCGTCGTCGTCGAGATTGCCGGCGTCGCCGGTGTCTGCATCAACTTTGTACCGTCAAAGTTCATCATAAAGAAAGAATAACTGACAAGTGGATGCTTGACAAATATGTATGATCCATGCGTGGATATGTACGTTGAAGATAAAAAGAGATAAAGGTTTACGAGCATTGTCAGGCATTAAACATACATTGGCTGTTCGGAATATAATGTATGAAAAATGTATGATCAATGTGCGAATATGTACGTTAAAAGGTAAACGAGTGATAGCGGGCCAGTGCAGGGAAGGGCTTTATGCCCTTCCTAAAACAATGTTCGACCGATTTTCCAAGTGGTGGTGGCATTTCAAATCGGTGGTGGTGTTTTTTCGAAACGTTTGTGTTTTTCCATAGCTAACGAGTGGTAGCGGTGCCAGTGCAGGGAAGGGCTTCATGCCCTTCCACAAATAATGTTCGACCGATATTCAAGGCGGTGATGATATTTTCAAGCGGTGATAACGTTTCGAATCGGTTGGGTCATTTTTTGTGGAAGGGCATGAAGCCATTCCCTGCACATGGTACATGTACGATCAATGCATGGATATGTACGTTATGATTCCCCCGAGCAGCGTTGGCGCCAGTGCAGGGGTATGCAGGTCTTTGCGATCTTAGCGGCTTGGCGAGAAAATAAAACTCGCTGGAAGTAATGTTTCGGATTACGGCTAGTTGAGTGTTTGAAACGTATGATGTCATATTTGGGCATAGGTTATGTCTATAATCCAAAAAACGATTATTGAAAAAGATAGGAGTAATCTGTTATGTGACGTTTTGTACAGCTTACTTCCATTTATCCCAAGTATTATAGCATTATTTTTAGTTACTATAAATAAAGGGGATTATACTACATCTCAAAATATTTGGTTGTCATGGAAAGATACTATAGCAAGTTATCCTTATGGGTCTCAAGATATAGCCACATATTTGGGACATTATGGCGTGTCAGCGCAAACAGGAATTGATGCTCTAACATGGCAATTGCTGGATACAATAAAATTCCATCTTGGTGTTAACTTCCATGGATATTCTTTTGCCCTTATCATTTGGATGTTACTGGTAAGCTTTATACTCACTAATAATTTGAATACAGTACATATATCTTTATGGACAATTAAAGGAACTGGGGGGGGGATGTCAGTCGTCCTCTTTTTACAGTTCCTTTTTCTCCTACCGATGTTTTGCATTTTGAGTTGCGATTGGGGAAGAACGATTCCCTATTGGATACTATCTTCGATGATGTTTTATCATGTCTTTGGAGAAATGAGGATACTTCCTTTTCCCAAAATTTTATTCCAATCTGGAAAAAAGATAAATCATATCTTTGCAAATCCTTTGATATACATTGCAATTGTTTTGCTTGTGCCTTATAAAGATTACTATGCTCCAAGCTATCATGATTTACCTATAGTTAGAATAGGTAGTTTCTTCTATCATTTTTTCATTTAGTTTTGAGATTGAATATAGAAATCAAAAACGTCAGATAGTTATATTTTATAAATGTCGAAGGCGAATATAATTAATAACAGGAATATGCCCCAGGAACCATACACCGTCAGCATCCTCGTGCCGGTCTACGGTGTGGAGAAATATATTGAACGGTGTGCCCGCTCCATCTTCGAGCAGACGTATAATAACCTTGACATCGTCTTTGTGGACGACTGCACACCCGACAAGAGTATCGATATTCTGCAACGTGTGTTGGAAGAATATCCCGAGCGCAAGGCACAGACGAGAATCATTAGGCATGCGCATAACCGCGGCCTGTCGGCAGCACGCAACACGGCCGTGGCAGCGGCTACCGGTACATTCCTCACCCATGTCGATTCCGACGACTTGCTCGAACTCGATGCCGTGGAGGAGCTGGTGAAGAAGCAGATAGAGACAGGGGCGGAGATTGTCACTGGTGTGATGGTGATAAATGAGGAAACCTTGGATGATAACTATGTGGAACCAACATACAAGGACAAAGACGAAATGATGGTTCATATTCTCTCGCAGATACATCACCACGAAATGGCGGGTCGTCTTGTCAAACGATCCCTGTATACAGATTATCAGCTGAAGGCTTTGGAGGGTGTGAATCAAGGTGAAGACTGGCGCATGACACCTATGCTACTTTGGTATGCCAACGGCATCGCAAGACTGAACAAGACAACATATCATTACTTCATGAACATGGAGTCGATGTGCAATAGTAAGAAATCGATGGATAAGGCCTTGAAATTTTATCATGATACATATACTAATTATAGTTCGTTGATGACATTCTTCGAAGATAAAAGTCAGCTATATCATGATATTGTGCTCAATGTAAGTTGTTCGAACTGCTACAGCTTTATGGTTGAAATGTATAAGTACCATAGCCAGATGGCATTTTACAAGTACAGGCATGAGCTGTTATGCCGATATGGTTCGGTGCTTCGTCAGCGATTAGGTTCCAAGATTAACTTTATCTTGCGTTTGCCCCTCAGTTATTTTGTCCTTCGTGCGTATCTCAGAATAGGGAAAAGATTCATGGCAAGTTAGATTAAGTCTGTAATAGCTCGTCGAGGGACGTACTTTTCCCTCGGCCTAAGCGGGTAGGTTATCTATTTTCAGCTCCCATCATATAAGCTCTCATTCGATAACTTGAAAGATAGTTAATATTATGGTAAGTAATCATCCATTAGTCTCCATCATCATCCCCAACTACAATCATGCACGGTTCCTTGATGAGCGCATGCAGAGTGTGCTGGGACAGACCTATCAGAACTTTGAGGTGATTATCCTTGATGACAGGTCGACGGACAACAGCCGCGAGGTAATAGAGAAATATCGGAGCAATCCGAAGGTGAGGAAAATCTTATTTAACGATACCAATTCCGGTTCTCCTTTCCGACAGTGGAAGAAAGGTATGGAATTGGCCTCGGGCGAGATCGTATGGATAGCGGAGAGCGACGACAGTTGTGAGCCGACATTTCTTGAGTCGTTAGTGCCTTGCTTTGCCGATGAGCATGTGGCGTTCGCTTTCTGCCGGACGACGAAGGTCGACGAGGCGGGCAAACCTTTCGAAGTATGTCAGCAGGATATGCATGGCAGCTATGTCATGGAAGGTCGCGACTTCATCGCACGCCATCTCTATCGTATCTGCTCGGTGGTCAATGCCAGCAGTGCATTGATAAGGAAGCGCATGGCGCTCGGCGCCGCTCCTCTCTATCAGGAGTTCAGAGGCAGTGGCGACTGGATGTTTTGGATTGAGATGGCAGAGCTGGGGCGCGTGGCTTTTGTCGACAAGAAGTTGAACCGTTGCCGTCAGTTCTTTCAGAGCACGACGGCAAAGATGCAACGGTCTATGCGCAGCTCGGCGGAAGACTACCGTATCTATCAGTATATGATCACGCACAAGGAGATGAGCCGTGCGAAGGCTTTGAAGACCCGCTTCTGGCGTATCTACAGTCTTTTGTTTTACACGGAAGGACTTGACGCAAAGAAACGGAAAGAGGGCCTGAGAATATGGCGGTCCAACGCCATCCTGCATATCTTTGCCTGTCTCACCCGCCTATACGTGAAGATAAGGACAGGAGAATAGTTGTACACCTGATGGTTCTAAATTAATATCCCGATGAGAATAAAATCAATAACATTACAGAATATAAGATTGTTTGGACAAGAAGCCCAAACGCTTTCCTTTGATGAAAATAAGCCGGTAACTGTAATCTTGGGTAATAATGGTTGTGGAAAATCAACGATACTGGATGCCGCATCTATTATGTTAAGTACTTTTACCGGTTCCTTCCCTGGAAATGCAGAAAAGAATTTTAATGATTGGGATGTACATATACAACATTCCGATGTTATTGCAAACCATCTTGTCTGTAAAGCAAATATTTCTGCGGAGAAGGAGTATGAAATATCGAGATATAGGAAAGGATTTGGAAAAGCACCCGCGTCAAACCTAAAGGCTTTCAAGGAATATGCGGAAACGCTTCAGAAGCAAATTGTTGAAGGCTCTAAGGCAATAGAACTTCCGGTCTTGGCCTATTATGGGACCAATCGCGCTTATCTTCAGACACCGGCTCGTCGTACTTATTCCAAGAAGCTTTATCGCAGATGGGACTGCTACAATTCATCCCTCGACTCATCTACAGAGTTCAGACGTTTCTTCTCATGGTTTGACAATAAAGAAGATGAGGAGCGTAGAGAGAAGGAAGAACGAAAAGATTTCGATTATAGAGATCCTGTATTGGAATCTGTAAGAAAGGCTATCCGTGATCTTTTAAAAGGAAGATATGCTAATCCGAGAATAGATATTCACCCATTGAGATTTGATCTTGATCAGTTGGATAATCAAGGACAGGTTGATAAGACATTGCGTCTGGAGCAGTTCTCTGATGGTTATAAAATAATCATTGCGATGGTTGCTGACATAGCCTCAAGAATGGCAGAAGGGAACCCGGATATGGACGAGCCGCTAATGACCAGTGGAATCGTTCTTATTGATGAGGTCGATTTGCATCTTCATCCCAAATGGCAACGGACCATTCTTAAAGATTTGCACCGTGTCTTTCCTAATGTACAGTTTATTGTAACTACACATAGTCCCATTATTCTGCTTGGAGCTGCTGATATTGCTCAAATTGTATTGTTGGACGGCTCTCATATAATAGATGATACAAATCTTGATATTTCACGATATGATGTGAGTCAGATTCTGCTCACGCAGTTGTTTGGCTTAGAAAGTGTTTATTCCCCCAAATACGATGAAATGTTCAAGCGTCATGAGGATCTGCTCTTGCGTTATCATACGCTTACTAAGGAGGAACAAGAGGAATTAAGTAAGCTTGACAAGCAGATGAGAGACTTTTCTTACAGTCAGTCTTTGGATGACATTAAGATCAATGATCTTGTGAAGAAAATGGCAAAGAAACTGAATATAGAGTAGAAGAGGATGAATAAGATTAATAAGTCTGTCAATGTTCCTCAGTCATTACTTCATGGCTCGAAAGATGCTACGAACAAAATTCGCCAAGAAATAAGGGAAGGTAAGAGTGTAAAGTTTGGAAATTTATATAAAGCTGATGACGTAAAGGAACTGTTAAAGAAAGATCAGCATGGCAAATGTGCATATTGTGAACGATACCTCAATGGTGATTATGGTGCTGTTGAGCATTATAGACCTAAAGGTGGATATATGCAGTCATGTGATGACGTGTTGCATAAGCCAGGCTATTATTGGCTTACTTACGATTGGAACAATCTATTATACAGTTGTGACAGATGCAACACTTCTTATAAACGGAATCTCTTCCCACTTGTAAATGATGCAGACCGCAATATTGCAGATGAAGACATTTCAAAAGAAGAGCCTCTGATTATCAATCCTGCTATGGAGGACCCGGGAGACCATATTGAGTTTCACCAATATATGGTTTGTCCTAAGCGAGTAGGAGACACAGATGATATTAAAGGCAATACTACTATTGCCATTTTCCATCTCAATTCTGACAATGAACTCTTAAATAAAAGACGGAAGGCCTGGATTAAATATATGAAAATGTTAGAGTTGCTCAATCTCGCCCGTAAAAAAGCCGACAAGGGAGATAATGAAGATAAGTCGATTGCCATTCGTATAAGACAAATAGTTGATGACTTTACTTCTGAGGAATCCGAATTTACAGGAATGTTCAAATATCAATATAAACAAAAACCATGACCATCCCTTTTGTTAGCATCATCGTTCCCGTCTACCGCGCGGAACAGTATATCGCAAAGTGTGGGTGCGCCCTCATGGAGCAGACGCTGCAAGACGTGGACAATTGGGTCACCAATCCATCTATCTGCTTAACAGAATAAAAGATCCCTTGTTGAGAAATCTATTTCAAGATGAGATTATAACATTCAGCGCTATGATACACATAGGACTTTGTACCGACAACCGTTATGCCATGCCGTGTGGCGTATGCGTGACTTCCTTGTTTGAAAACAATAAAGACGAGGAAATCACGGTGCACGTTCTGGAGAAGGGATTGACGGATGAAAACCGTAAGAAGTTTGACCGCCTCGCTGCTGATTACGGCCAAAAGATAGAGCTGATACCTGTGGACGACGACATCTTCAAGGGTTATCCCACAACAAATCAGTTCCGGCTATCTATCTATTATAGATTTCTGTTTGCCAACGCTCTGCCCGAAGATGTCCACAAACTAATTTATCTGGACTGCGACACGCTGGTTTTAGACAGTTTGCGTGAGCTATGGAACATAGATGTTACAAACTATAGTATCGCTGCCGTTGAGGATCAACAAGGCGACAACGTACATATTTTCAACAGACTGCAAGAGATAAAGAAGTATGAGTCCACTTTAAAAAGTCCCTTAAGTGGGTTCAAACCAGACAATATAAGATTAGCACATAATCCTTCCTGTTGATTTGGCCATCTGAGATAATTT
>CACYXI010000169.1 GCA_902778265.1 uncultured Bacteroidales bacterium
GGAGTGGTCTTTCAGGAAATACCTGATGAGACCACTCTCTCCATAAATATAAGTAACTGCCCATGCCATTGTATGGGGTGTCATAGCGAATATCTGTGGGATGATGTCGGTATGCCGCTTAACGTGATGTCGCTGAAGCCGATGCTTGATGAATACGGAGAGGATGTGACGTGTGTTGCCTTTATGGGTGGTGATGCCGAGCCTCGTGAGGTGGATGTGCTTGCGGCGTATGTAAAGAAGAACTATCCACATCTCAAGACTGCATGGTATAGCGGGTATAGCGATATTTCAAAGCAGATTCACTTGAAGAACTTTGACTTCGTTAAGGTCGGGCCATACGTGCAGCGGCTTGGTGGACTTAATCACGAAACTACCAACCAGCGATTATATAAGGTGGAGAATGGTAAGGATCTCGTAGATATAACCTCACGCTTTTGGAAGAAGCGTTGGGATGAAGATTGAGTGAAGAGTTAAGAGTGAAAAGTGAAGAATTTAAGTATGTAATGTGGGAAAATCGGCTTTTCGCTGTGATAGGTAATAAAATCGTAAAAGATTATTAGCATACTCGATAGCGCCCCGAAGGGGCAATAAGCTCATAGCCCAGGGTAACACCCTGGGAGAATTAGGGTGGGGAGCTAACGCCCTGTAGGGGCAAAAGCTCTAACATGAATTAATGCTTTTGCCCTTACAGGGCGAAATTACTAACTTCCATCTACCTAGGGCGATGCCCTAGGCTAAGTGCTTTTGGGCTTTCAGCCCGCCTATCTGGTAAATTAGTAATTCGTAATTAATAATTGTAATTAATTTTGACTATGAAACCAATTTTTATTGCAGGTCCTTGTGTCATTGAGTCGGCGGAGCTGTTGGATGTAGTGGCTCAGGAACTCGTGGAGATAAACAAGGCGCTTGGTACTGATATAATTTTCAAGGCTTCGTTTGACAAGGCGAACAGAACGAGTATAAAGTCTTTTCGTGGTCCTGGTATGGAGCGCGGTCTTCAGATGCTTGCTGATGTCAAGGAAAAGTATGGTCTTCGTCTTCTGACGGATATTCACGAATCTTGTCAGGCTGCTCCAGTAGGGGAGGTGGTAGATGTGATTCAGATTCCTGCCTTCCTTTGTCGCCAGACGGATCTTCTTGTTGCTGCTGCAAAGACTGGTAAGACCGTAAATATTAAGAAGGCTCAGTTCCTTAGTGGGACAGATATGAAGTATCCTGTGCAGAAAGTTCTTGATACGGCAAAGGCCAACGCCCAACATCCATCACCTAACACCCAAGAAGTATGGCTGACGGAGCGTGGAAATTCTTTCGGGTACAATAATCTTGTGGTGGATTTTCGTAATATTCCTGATATGCTTGAAATCGTGCCTCGTGTCATAATGGATTGTACGCATAGCGTTCAGCGTCCGGGTGGAGGCAATGGCTGTACCGCAGGTGATCGTCGCTTTGTGCCAGCTATGGCAATGGCGGCAAAAGCATTTGGTGCAACAGGCTATTTCTTCGAGGTACACCCAGATCCAGACAAGGGATTGTCGGATGGTCCGAATATGCTGCAATTGGATAATCTCCAGCCTTTGATTGAAAAACTTCTGTCGTAAAATACTTCTGGTTTAAGAGAATTTCCAAGACAAATGGATTTTTATTAATAATGATTATCCGCAATTACGTGATAACGTCCAGAATGGGCAAAAGCACATTGCCCAGGGCAACGCCCTGTGGTAAAATGGAGGGACTAACTAACGCCCTGCAAGGGCAAAAGCTCTAATATAATAATGCTTTTGCCCCTTCAGGGCGAAATTACCAACTTGCATCCACCTAGGGCGATGCCCTAGGCTATGAGCTTATTGGGCTTTCAGCCCGCTTATCGGGTATATGCGGATAATGATATATTGTCAATAACGTATGATTTTCCTACTCGAAAAGTAGGAAAATTTTATTTTGTATGCCTTCTGATACCTTGAAAACGTAATTTTCGTAATATTTTACTAATTTTCGAATAATTTTCCGTAGCGAGATAATGGGAAAAGATATACCTTTGCATCAGAAATAAGAAAATAGGTTTTATGTTAGGTAATCACAATTAAGTATTAGTTAGTTGACTTAATGTATGTATCGAAAAAATTGGATAGGCAAGCGAGCCTATCCGTTTTTCTTTTATATAGGTACCTATCTTCCTTGCACCTTATTCTTTACACTTTTAACTTTACTCTTTACACTATCTACTTTACCCTTTACTCTTACTCTTTATTCTTTACCCTATTTACCGTACTTACTTGGCACGCAACCATAATATTGCTTGAAGCACTTGTTGAAATAGCTTTGATCCATAAAGCCGACCTTGAAACTAACCTCAGCGATAGAATACTTTCCTTCGAGTATAAGTTCGGCGGCAATACGCATTTTTTCGTTCATAAGGTATTTGTTAGGACTTACGCCCATAACCTCCTTCATTCGACCATAGAACTTGGTATGGCCCATTTGCATGAATGCTGCGAGTCGGTCAACGGTAAAGTCGTGGTCGCTGATATGCTGTGCTACGACATATTCCAGGGTTTCCTTGAATTTCTTGTCGAGCATAGAGATTGTGATCTGCTTTGGGGCAGATGCTGTTGGCGTCTTTGGTGAAGGTTTCGCAACTGTAGTGGTCTCTGCATCCTCTATATTAGGGATGTCGTTCGTTTCACTATCATTTGCGTCAATAAGTGCTTCCTCCACATTAATAGTGGTATTAACCTCTGTGGCCATTGCAATAGCCTGCTGTTCGCGTTTGTGCGCCCATGTATATAATTGAACTATACGGGCAAGGAGAACACGGAAATTACAAGGTTTGGTTACGTAATCGTCAGCACCAGCCTCATATCCCTTCATTTGGTGACGTTCGTCATCGAGGGCGGTCAGCATAATGATAGGAGTGTTGATGAATGCCGTTTCGCCACGCAGTTTCTTGACTATCTCATAACCGTTAGTATCAGGAAGCATCACGTCGCTAATGATGACATCAGGCTTTGTCTCCATAATACCCTTTATGCCGTCTTCGCCGTTCATGTAGGTAGCCACATGGAAATATTGGCTCATGGCAGAAGAAATCTGCTCGAGCATATCCGTATCATCCTCAATTATAGCGAGATTGATGTCGTTGAGAGATTCCGTGTGCATACTGTGAATCACTTCCTCCACAACGCTATTGTCCTCATCGGTTTCTGTGTGGATAGCAATATCCTGCACGTATTCTTCTGCCGTGTAGATGTCCTCGTTTGATGGAAGTGTGATAGTGAACTGTGCACCACCCAAATCCTCTGATTTCTGGTATGTTATATCTCCGTGATGGAGTTTCGCCATTTCCTTGGCAGAATATAGGCCTATTCCCATACCTCCTTGAGACACAAGTCCGTGCATGAATGGGTGGAAAAGTTCTTGCTCTTGTTCTTCGCTAATGCCATTACCAGAGTCCTCAACAACGATAGCAATATTCTCGTTTTGCTCATCGAGAAGTATTTTTATTGCGATATGACCTTTTTGAGGGGTATATTTTACGGCATTTGAAACAATGTTGAACACAATCGTTTCTACCTTGGCATGATCAAATGTAAGTTGAAAATCCTTAGCGAAAGGGGTGAATGTCATGTCTATCTCCTTACGCTTGCTTATAGTCCAGAGGTCTTGGTAGATATTGCGTACAAAGCCTATGATGTCGCTTTTTTCTACGGCAAGACGTGCACCTCCAACAGAGAGCTTGCGGAACTCCATCAGTTCATTCACCAAGCGTAGCATACGGTTTGTGCCTCGCTTAGCAGACTTAATTGCCGCTTTCTGTGCTGTCTGAGACGTGTTTGTCTGCGTCAGGGTGTCCATAGAATTAGAGATGATGGCAAGAGGGGTACGGAACTCGTGTGTTACGTGCGTGAAGAAATTCAGACGGAACTCTGACAATTCCTTATTCAGACTAATTTCATGCTGAAGCTTGAAGTTCTTTTTCCATTGCAAATACAGGTAAGTGCCACCCAATGCTGCTATTATAAGGTATAGAAGCCATGCCCACCATGTGTTGTATAGTGGCTGGTTGATGGTGATTGCAAAGGATTCACCTTCAATCCATTTACCGTCAACAAGGGTGCGTACCTTGAACGTGTATTTTCCTGGTGACATATTGGCATATTCCGCATAGTTTACGGAAGTGGCAGGTCGCCAGTCCTTGTCTGTTCCCTCCATCATATATTGGTAAATGGAAGTACCGGCCTGTGAGAAAATCAGGTTAGAGAAGAATATTGTTATTGAATTTTGCTTGTGGGTAAGTTCTATAGCCCCCTCAGAGGCATAGGCACGCTGTTGGTCGTCCATGTCTGGGGAGTTATATACGGATATACCGTTAATGCGAAGCTCTGTGATACAGACATTTACGTTCTTTATATTCAGATTCTTCGTATTCTTTGAACGCACGACTGCCAATCCATAGCCAGTACCGAAAATCATTCTTCCATCGTTGGTGAGAAGAGCTGCATTCTCGGCAAAGATATTGCTCTGCAGACTTTGTCCGATATGGAGTGTACGTACGCCACCAGTCTTTGGTTCTATGCGTGAAAGGTCTTCCTCTGTACTAACCCAAATAAAACCATTATTGTCTTTTAGAATCGCTTTTACGATGTTGTTTGAAAGTCCTGCAGAGCGGTCTATCGTTCTGATGCTCTTTATCTTACGATCCTTATCTATTTGTATCTGAATAACACCGCAACCTGTCGTACCTGCCCAAAGTGAATGTGATTCGTGGTCGAAGAATAGACATACGATTTCATTCGTAGGAAGCGAGCCGTTCTGTGTGTTATAGTTCGTGAAGTCTTTGCTCGTTATATTCTTCTTGTTTGTGTTAACGACGTAAAGACCGTTGTTTGTCGCAATCCAGAGATCATCGTCATCGCCAAAGCAGAGGTCATGCTGGCGTTTTTCGTTATATGAGTTTATCAGGAAATTAGTGAAATGCGGTGGTTGTCCTTCCTTATTGTCTGTTACATGAAGACCTCCTTGCCATGTAGCCATCCACACTCTTCCTCTTTTGTCCTCAAGAATGTTGTATATATCATTGCTAATCAGACTGATACTGTCGTTCTCCGTGTATTGCTTGCCATCTATGAACAAGCCCGTGCCTCTGGTGCCTATCCACATCTGTCCTTTACTGTCGCGCAGGGTGGCAAAGACAGGTGCATTTAGTACCTTATATAGGGAAATATTTCCGCTTGCTACATTATAGTTGTACAGTTTGTTATCTTTTGTTGATAGCCATACATTATCCTTGTTGCCAGCCCAGGTAATAGAGCGTATATTATTGCTCCATTCACCAATATCTCCGTGAGTTAGCATACGGTAGTAGCTCTCTACGCTATCATCCCTACTAAGGCATGAAAGACCTGCCGTTTCGGAACTTACCCAGATATTACCAACGCGATCTATCAGAATATCCTGAAGATAATCGTTGTTGAAGAAGCCGTTTTTCTGTGTTGTATAATGACCAAGAATTTCGCGAGTCAGAGGATTGTAAATGAATAGTCCGTTGCCGTATGTTGCAATATACAGCAATCCGTCCTTATCTTCTGCTGCTGTGTAGAGACGGTTCTTCTCCGTACTCATGTGAATCTCATCTACAATGTTGAGCTTCTGCACGTTAGCATTTTTGTCAATAATCCAAAGTGTCGTTCCTTTGTTGGCAACAAGAGTGTAATGAGCTGTGGATTTCTGGATCCTGCCACCTTTGACATCGCAATCCTCGGAGATGGAGAACGTGCCAGTTCTTATGTCGAAAATGATAACTTTTTCCTTGGTGAAAATGAATAGCTTTCCGTTGATTGTTATTGTGCTGGTAACAGAATTGAAACCACCTAAAGGAGCGGGTAGGGTATAGCGTGTCATATTCGAGCCTGTACCATTGAATTTGAGCACTTCATTACCAGCAATAAGCATGACGTATTCGCCCCATGCTTCGCCACCTTTAAACTCTGTCTTGTAATTTTGAATTTTAGCTCTACCTTTAGGATCTACTATGGAAAATCCCTTTTTTGTTACAATCCAGGTGTAACCCTTAGAGCTTTCTATCGCCTTGATAACATGGTTGTTAGGCAGGCCATTCTTCGCACTATAATCAGTTGCGGAGAATTTTCTGTCGGAGTATGTTATTCGTCTTGCGCCATTACTTGTGTCGTAAAGCCAGATCGCATTTTTTGTTTCGAGGCGTTTGCTGTAGAGGTGATATTGCCCTCCAAAGCCGGTATAGTCAATGAACTGTCCGGTCTTGGTTTGGCAACAGGCAGTAAGGAGTGAAGACGTATTGATCCATATACAACTGCCTTTCTCTGAGAAATTTACCTGTCCTACGTGAAGTGTGTTGCTACCCTCAGATGGGTTGTTGAAGGTATTGAACGTAACAAATTGGTAGCCATCAAAACGGCACAATCCGCCCGTGGTTCCCAACCAGATATAGCCATCTCCGTCTTGCACGAGTTCGCGGATATTGTTACTGGGAAGCCCATCTTCCACGGTGTATTTATGAGCGACAAATGATAGCTCTTCAGCGCGGATTGAAAGTGAGAATATATATGTTAGGCAGGTAATTAATACCAACAGTCTTTTAGTCATTTTTGATGGTTTATATTTGGAAAATAAGGTTCTTCTTATTTAATATTGTCTGCAAAGGTAATAAATTTAATTGATATTCTGTATGTTTTTACCAAAAAAAGTACTGATTTTTTTATTTATCTAAGAGACGTAGGATTTTTCCGTTCAATTCTTTTCGTATGTTAATATTTTTTAGTAACTTTGCAGTTGATTTAGAGCTAAATTAATTTTTTATTTTATACAAATTTTATGTATTTCACTTTGTTTGTAACCGTTATTATAACGGCTGTCTTCTTAGTGGTAGCGGCGTACATCACAGCAAAGTTGCTGGGTCCACGCACTTACAA
>CACYXI010000170.1 GCA_902778265.1 uncultured Bacteroidales bacterium
GACAGCTAACTATCAGTTGGTGTATTCTGGTTCTTATGAATCCACAGGTGTGATATATAGTTTCACTAAGCATGAAGGTGGTTTGTACTCTGTTATTGACACAGAGTTGTGTGTGAACAAGTCAGTTATCATCAAGTATCTCAAAGAGCACTATTCCCTTGTGGCTGGGGCAGGCAGTGACGATAAGAACATTCAATACCTATTTACCACTCCTGACAAGTCAACAGTCATCACTACCTTAAAGGTATCTGATGAGTGCTTTAATGTCAGTTATTCATTTGTGACTCATTGAACATATTCAAGAGAATCATCTTCTGTAACCATCCTCAGGACGCATATCTTGAAGATGGTTACTTATATTTTTGTAACCTTGTGTACCTGTTTACTTGTACACAACAGAAGCGGTATGGGATGCGTAAAACAAAGAGAACAATGCTCCATAATGTTTGAAGCCCATTTTTGTAATGAACATCCTGTCTCTTTCCCCCTTATACAGGAGTCCTTCGTCAATACAGAAATCAAGTATCTCGTTCAGACTCCCTCCACTTATGCCATAATCTCTTAATTTGGCAATAGAGAACGAGCCATTATAAGCAGATATTGCTATATATTTTGAAGCAAGTTCGTCTGGAGGCAGAAGATAAGTAAATTGTTCAGGGTAACCTTCTTTGTTGAGCGCATTTTGTGGTGTTACCGCAAGTTTCCCCACATTATACGCTATGCCTTCAGAACTCATGCTTTGGGCAGACATTCCAAAACCCTTATAGGCTGCTCCGTTGAGCATTCTTTCCCGAAGATAAGACGAAACCCCTTCATCGGCAGCATCTACAGAAAATGTGTTTTGCCCGAATCGAGCCTTATACCCCATAGCAATAAGTCCATCGTAATAGTGAACATATTGATCGTACAGCTCTTCCTTGGTGAATGATTCCTTTTCCGAAATCATATTGGTTCTCAATTCATATAAAGTAACCTGTTGTGGCTTTAACCGGCCAATCAGTTCCAGGTCTTGCTGAATTGTAGATTCATTTTGCCCTTTTAGACCATACATGAAGTCAAGATTCACTTTCTTGATTCCTTTGTCCCATGCTTTTTTCAACCATGAATACATCATGGCTTCACTGGAATTCCCCCTTTGATGTTGATGCAAAACAGAACTGCAAGAAGATTGCACTCCCAATGATAATCTATGAAAACCCATTTCCGACATATCTTCCAACTTCTGCTCTGACAGTGTATTGAATGTGCCTTCTATGCTTGGTTCATATTTTGCATCTTTCTTCAGCCCAGAAATGGTTGTCTGGTATATTTGCATCAGCAAGGAGAAGTTATTTTCAGATAGTGATGTCGGCGTTCCTCCTCCTATGTCAAATCCAAGCAAAGTAATATCTTGGTATTTCCGTCGGAATTGCTTTATGTCACTGGCTATTGCCAACAGGTATTCCCTTTGTACTTTTTCATCTGGGCAGAGCATCCGGGTGTATTCGCAGAATGAACACAGCTGTTTGCAGAAAGGAATATGAATGTAAAATGACATACGGCTGTCATTCTCGAAAGACAGCGAATCCGGCACACGATAATCCGTCCAATCAGATGGATTGAGTGGATAAGACGTATTCCAACGAGGATCGTTTTTTCTTAACTGAAACAACTCTGCTATTGTCATTTTGCTCAATATATTATATTATCCTGATGAAATCCCTGGCGTAAATATTCCCCATCATATACAAGGGATGACTCGCAATAATACGGATTAGCGTAGTTTCGCATGTATATCTCCAGAATCTTCAGGTCACGGTTATACAGATAGTTGCTACACTTGCAATTGCTTCCTCGGTTCATGGATTTTGTGAAATACACGTGTGGAATGCTTTCCAAATGAATATCCTCCAAGTCCACAAAGTGCTCACGACAATAATCATTCACCTTCATCAAGGCAACGAAACCTATACGCGGAATGCCTAAGTCAAGGTTGAAGTCAAGCATCTTACGAGCTTCTTCAGCATTGTCAATGTAGCCTTTGATAAGATTACAGCTGGAGTTCAATATTTGTTGGTTGATTCCCTCAAAACTAAATGCACTTTCAGATATTTTGCATCCATATAACTCAGACAGCTTTGTCGTATCATAATGATGTAAAGACATTGATATGCTATCCCATCGTGGGTGCCGCATCAATTCTTGTGACTGAGGAAGCAGCCCATTGGTATTAAGGTGCATGTGAACATCAGATGTTTCGGAGTCACACATTCTTGAAAGAATGTCTTCTACCAATGGGGAAACGACTGAGGGCTCACCACCTGTAATGTTGACTCTGTTTACCTTGATACCAGACTCCATCAACCCCTTGATAATGTCTATCAATTTGGTAACATTGAATGGAGTCTTGGGAACCGAAGTTCCTGCATTGCTGCAAAACAAACACTTTGCATTGCAACCCTTTGTAACCTTTACAAAAAGGTTCACAAAGGGAGCAATGTGTTCTTCCTGCAGCGTTCCAAACTTGCAGTCAAACTCTTTAACAGAAATGGACTTTCCCCTAAAGTCAATCAGCATTTCTTCCTGTTTTATGATCTTCGATGAATTTTATTTTTTCTTCTTGGCTTTCAAAATGCATTTTCCCTAATTGTAATGAATATACAGGTAGTGTATAATCAGATAGAGGAAGATACAATGCTCCTCGCCAATCAGTATCGACACACATATAATTCTTGTCTCTTTCAAGAATTTCACGTGCAAATTTCATCTCAAAGCTGGTATTTGTCCATGGCCAGCGTCTGAAATCAGAGCAACCCTTCTCTATATGTTTCCCGTCGATTCGATATACCGGCCCCCAAACTCTGCCTTCTTCGCGCATTCTGGGTGCTTGAATGTCTGGGTGACATCCAACTTCACCATATGCAAGACGAATGGTTTCTTTTAGCCCATGCTCTTTGACCATATTGTCGAATCTTCCAAAAGCGACTTGTTCAAGAAGATCATTGTCTAACTTGCCATTCTTCGTTACGTTGTCCCACTCTTCAAGTAGAATATGCCATACATTGAAAAGAGTACCTTTATAGAAACTATAATAATATTGTGGATCATTACTACTACAGTGACTTACTGGTATTGATTGCAAATCTTCCCGAATCGATTCATAGTCACTGTATCTTCTGAACTCATTCAAGAACTGAATGTACTTAACCATTTTACGGACAGAATAGTTGTAGAATATCTGTTCTATATCATTCGCTTTAAGATATTCGTTACCTTCGTGGAATGATAACATATCCTTCTCCAGCTGCTCAATATCTACTTTTGAACCTTCATGCTCATATCGGCTCATTATACACCAAATGGTTCTCATAGCCATGAATGCAAATTCATCACCGTAGCGGACATTGCGTTCTGCAATCTCCGTTAGACGCTCTCTTGCATCATCACTATCTTTGATAGGCTCCTGCTTATTAAGTGCTTTTAAAAGGTCTATCAACGTTCTGACCTGTCCGTACATCATGGTTAAAAGTTCTTGCGGAACTTCAGGGCTAGTGGCATTTTTGTTTTCTTCAATGAAGGTTTCTGGCAGACAAACATTGCTGATGCCCATAGCATCCTTGAACAAAGGAGCTATGTCTCTGTCTTTGAAACCGGCAATGCCACAGCCAATACGTGTTACATAGAAGAACAATTCGGTATGCTGTTTGGCAAAGTCTATAAATTGGTCAACATACGGCTTAATGGTCTCTACGCCACCCTGCATAGTTGGTATCGCATAGCTTTGACCTTGCAGTCCTACACCTTGCCCCCAAATAGCTCCAAACTTGTTGACAGCAGCCCTGGCAGCTCCACCTCCATGATGTCCATGAAGGTTGCTTCCAAAGACAAATACCTCGTCTGACTTCAAAGAATCAATGGCAACTGGAGTATATTCTGGGCGTATAATGCCATTGTATTTTCTGCCTGGTGTTTGTTCTAAAGGCATACATAAAGACTCTTTTATGTAAGAGTCTATTACAGGTCTTACTCGCATGTCATTCTTATATTTATTCCAGAACTCGTCAAAGGCATCTGCTATTTGTAACAGTTGATTGTCCTCTGCCAATGCGTAGCGACCGTATATGTCTTTCATTTCACTGAGCAAGGCATCATCTTTGGCACTATCGGCGATTTTTTGGAAGATGGTTCTCATATAGCTTTGGATTCTGAACTTTACATTTGATACTCTATAGATTGAAAAGTCTTCCTTATTCCATAGATGACGAGAAATGAGCATTCGCATAGTTTCACCACGGCCTAACATATCCAACAGCGTACCTATGCAATTATTATACGTCAGCTTATCTGAACCATCGATACCTTCAAGGAAAGCTCTTGGTACTTCACTCTGGATTCCGTTTCTTCTGAATGCGTCGTCTCCCTTATAATAGGACAACTCTGATGACACAATCTGAAGGGTTTTCTGACAACGCTCCTTGTTGAAATAGTTCTCCAGAAAATCTGCGAAGATTTCATCAGGAGATACAAGGTCAAATAAGGTCAGACATGAACGAAGCTTCATGGCATCCAACTTTCCGAATATCTCTTCAGCATCACCATGGACAGGAAGAGCGTTCATAACCTCATATAGGCGTTCCCCTAACGTATCATGTCTAAGATACGCTAAGGCTTCAAGCAAGGACTTGATGCTAAACTTCTGAGACATACTGCTATGTCCCAGCCCATGGATTTGTGGGAAAACATACCACATCCAATGAGACTGTTTCCAACCGTCCTTTATTTCTTTCAAGGCAATATTGTATGAATCGTAAGTGTCTTGTGCTTTTACGAATCTCTCTAAATCGAACAGAT
The DNA here is from genome assembly GCA_902778265.1 of uncultured Bacteroidales bacterium. Classification (GTDB taxonomy): domain Bacteria; phylum Bacteroidota; class Bacteroidia; order Bacteroidales; family Bacteroidaceae; genus Prevotella. Next base: position 4,831 of record CACYXI010000170.1, read on the forward strand.
CAACGTTATCGTACATATTATGTCCTCCTTACTTTATTGATTAACATATTGGTCTAATTCCTCATTCACTTGAAGCATCCAATCAGGAAGCTTTGCTTTTGCATTGGCAATTAGTTCTTCTGGCATAGTCTTATAGAAAGCGTATGCCATTGGACCAGATATAGCTGCAAGTGTGTCGGCATCTCCACCCAAAGCAATAGCAAGTTTCAGACAGTCTTCATAGTTCTTACTTTCCAAGAAACAGATAAGTGCCGCAGGAATAGTCTGCTGGCATGTTTCATCAAACCCATATCCTGGTTTAATGCCTTCATACGTCAATGCAGACCAATTCGGGTAATACTCATCCAATACCTGCTTACGGATGAAATCTTTATCCTTTCCTTGCATTCCGTAAAAGATAGTAAGTGCTGTTGCTACAGCACCTTTAATACCTTCAGGATGGTCATGCGTAGGAAGAGCGGTTTTTGTTGCCAAGTCAATACACTCCTCGGCACTTTTTGCCATAAAACCAGCAGCAGAAACTCTCATGCCGCTACCATTGCCGTAAGAATGGTAGGACGGTTGGATTTCTTTTGCTATAAGCCATCTTGCGAAACGCCCACCAAAACCACGATAGAAGTCAGCTCGGCATCGGTTCCAAAGATTCTCTGCCATATTCAGATTTCTTAATAATGCTTCTGCACAGGCAAAAGTACATACCGTATCGTCGGTATAAGTGTTTGTCGGGAGTAACAAATTGACTGCATTGTAGTCTTTTGTTCTTCCTTTGAACTCGTAAGGCATACCGGCTATATCGCCGATAGCAGCACTCAGCAATAGATTCTTCATAATTGGTCTCCTTTCTAAAATTCAAGCCGGAATCCTTTTTGTTTTAATTCATTATAACTCTCTTCATTGAAACTATATAGATAAGCCTCACGCTTCGGTGTAGGCCATACGGTTTCATCCAGTTGTTTGAGGATATTGAAATGAAGCATTTTTTTAGCGAAGTTGCTTCTGTCAAACCGTACATCCAATATGGCTTCATACAAGTTCTGCAATTGCTTCAGCGTAAACTTCTCTGGCAACAGCTCAAATCCTATTGGCTCAAAATGGATGCGTTCTCTAAGTCGCTTCAAAGCTTCTCTTAAAATTCTGTCATGGTCGAAAGCCAGTTGGGGAACGGCATCAAGAGCAAACCATGCAGCTCTTGCTGCGTCATCACCACCTTTTACGTCCTGTATTCTCACAAGAGCATAAAAGGCTACAGTTATAACCCTTTCTCGCGGATCCCTATTCGGGTCGCTGAAAGTATGGAATTGTTCAATGTATGCACCTGTCAGCCCGGTTTCCTCTTTGAGTTCACGGAGTGCTCCTTCCTCACAAGATTCTTCCATCTTGATAAAGCCTCCGGGGAAAGCCCAATGCCCTTTGTAAGGTTCAATACCTCTTTCCACAAGCAGAACCTGAAGTTTTGTACCATCAAATCCAAATATCACACAGTCTGTTGTGACAGATGGATGAGGGTATTTATAACTATACATTTTATCTTCCATTTTGTTCTTTGGTAAATTTTACACTGCAAAGATATACATATTGTTTTGAACAACAAAATTATTTGGGTAAAATTTACACAAGAACTACACAATTTATTAACTTTGTGCATCATTTGACCTCTAAATGCTTTAAATAGAAGGCTCACTTGACCTTCTTCTTGCTTTTTATCCTTTTTCCTTTAATCGAATCTCATATTGCTGTCTAACTGGACAGCTCATACCAGAACATCCCTAATCTCAATTTCTACTCTTCAGCTATAACCTTCCACTGCACAGCCCCTTTGCCTGTCGATGGGCATCCTTCGCTCTTCATGCTTCTTGCTTAAAGTAGAATGATACGCAGCCCCTCGCGTGTCATTCTCCGTCCGATGGCCATGACGTGCCATGTCTAAGCATTGGACTATCGAGCATTCTCCTTATCGTATCTGTCACTGAATTGTTCTTATTCCGACTTCTTCATTTATGCCTTTTCCGGGCGAAGCGAGTACAATTACTTTTTCCGTCGCAAAGTTAGTGCAAGCCGTATTCTGCAAGTACCAGGTGCCTTATTCCTCGGATTTTTTCA
>CACYXI010000171.1 GCA_902778265.1 uncultured Bacteroidales bacterium
AATTGATAATTGGCAATTTGTATATTCTGCAATTACATGGCCAACAGGCTGAAAGCCCAAAAGCACATAGCATAGGGCAACGTCCTATGTACAAAGCAGTTAGTATATTCGCCCTGTAAGGGCAAAAGCATTATTATATTAGAGCTTTTGCCCTTGCAGGGCGTTATCACGTAATTGCAGATAATCAAAAAAATATTTGACTACTAAACTAATAATTTGGATAGTTCTTGTTCCGCTACACCTTCGCTTATCCTCCGAACCAAACTCGATGAACCTCCGCTTTTTCTTATATAGAAATGGGAGGTTCATCGAGTTTGGTTCGGAAGAACAACGGAACTACAACGAACACGGAGCCTAAGAACATCAAAAAAGGCAATGCCCACGAAAGACATTGCCCTCTTATCATCTTTAAACCAATTATTTACTGGAAAGAATAAACCACATCCATCAGCTTCTTACCGATAGCATCAGCCTCTTCCATAGAGTGTGCCTCTGAATAAACACGGATGATTGGCTCTGTATTTGACTTGCGGAGATGTACCCACTTGTCAGGGAAATCAATCTTCACGCCGTCAATATCATTAACCTGTGCATCTGCCTGAGCAGCAAACATTTCCTTCACCTTAACGAGAATTGCATCAACGTCAGTACTTGGAGTGAGGTCAATACGGTTCTTTGCAATAAAGTACTCTGGGAATGTCTTGCGCAACTCACTAACCTTCATGCCCTTATGGGCGAGAGAAGAAAGGAAGAGAGCAATACCAACGAGAGCATCACGACCATAGTGGCTCTCTGGATAGATAACTCCACCATTACCTTCACCACCAATTACAGCACCTACCTCACGCATCTTTGTGGTTACGTTAACCTCACCTACAGCAGCAGCACTATAAACACCACCATGTTTCTCGGTTACGTCACGAAGAGCACGAGTAGAGCTGAGGTTGCTTACAGTAGCGCCTGGGGTATGCTCAAGAACATAGTCGGCAACGCTTACAAGGGTATATTCCTCACCGAACATCTTACCATCCTCGCAGATGAACGCAAGACGGTCAACATCTGGGTCAACCACGATACCGAGGTCATAGCCGCCCTTTGCAAGCTCACCCATAATGCCTGTGAGATTCTTCTCAAGTGGCTCTGGATTGTGAGCGAAGTCACCATTAGGCTCACCATTAAGGAACTTATATTCCACACCAAGCTTATCAAGGAGCTTTGGAAGGATGATACCACCAACAGAATTGATAGAATCAACAACAACACGGAAACCAGCCTTCTTGATAGCCTCAACATCAGTAAGCTTGAGGTTGAGAACAGCCTCAATATGACGATCGTCGAAGTTCTCCTCTGTATATTTACCCATGTGGTCAACATCAGCATAGTCGAATGCCTCTGCCTCAGCAATAGCAAGAACCTCATTACCATCATCCTTTGTAAGGAACTCACCACGAGCGTTAAGGAGCTTGAGGGCATTCCAATGGCGTGGGTTGTGAGAAGCTGTTATGATGATACCACCATCAGCACCTGCCATAGTAACGGCAAGCTCTGTGGTTGGAGTAGAAGCAAGACCGATATTGATAACATCGTAGCCCATGCCCATCAACGTACCACAAACCACGTTCTTCACCATCTCACCAGAGATACGTGCGTCACGACCAACAACAATCTTGTTCGTTGGGTTCTTAGTGCTCTTACGGATGAATGTAGCGTAAGCTGATGTGAACTTTACGATATCAAGTGGATTAAGGGTATCACCAGCAGGACCGCCGATAGTACCACGAATACCTGAAATTGATTTTATAAGTGTCATAAATCTATATACTTTTAATTTACACTTTACTCTTTACACTTTTAACTTTACACTTTACCCTTTTCACTTTACTCTTGATAAAGACAAGAGCTAAAGTCCTCTTTCGTATGTTATTTCGTAATAGAACGCAACCTGATTACTATTTGCCACAGCATGTCCCTGATCATCAGGCACGATAAGACGCACCTTCGCAATCTCTTCATCTGCACTTGCAGGACGACCAAGCTTAATGTATGACAGAGGCTTACGCCATCCAGAAGGCACGCTGGCACTACCATAGCGACTCGCCATAATACCTTGATACTCATCATTCTGGTCTTCCATCGTAGAGAACGTAGCATTAAATGTGCCAGATGTATTTTGCACATCAAACTTCTCAAAAACAGCCTGCTGAGTCAATGGGTTATCATTTAGCAAGGCAAGCGAGTCGCCATTGATGTTATACTCCTTGAAACGACAAAGCACGGTAGCACATTCGCCATCCTTGAGCACGCTTCCGCAACCACGTCTTACGATCTGCATATACACGCCATCAGAAAAGAGCACGAACTCATTCCTTGTCAAGTCGGTAACAGTATCTTTCAGAAACTCGTCTTCTGAAATCACATTGATTTTCTGGCCTTTTATCTCGCCCAAAGTAGGGTTGTTGATAAAGCTCGAGATACGTGAAAGCTCGTACTCACGCTTTTCCGCATACGACTCGTAGTCTTCACATGAATACATCGTTATGCCAACAAGGGCAAGTAATGCGATATAAAATATTTTCTTCATTAATCCTTATGATTTTTTGCAAATGCTTCTTCGCACGAAGGAAATAGTGCGAGTCAGCCCTAAAGGCTGGCGCACGTTTCCAATTTTCGAGTGCAAAGTTAATAAATAATTACGAACTATTATCACAAATAACAGTTAATAATTAATAATTAACGCGAATTTGACCAATTGTAATTGTCTGGCAGCAAGCTGCTTTTAACTGACAATAATTACCAATCTGCGCAATCTTTTTCCATAATTTATAATTTTTATTGGTTGAAGATTGGTAAGATTGGTAATTATTGTCAGTTCTAGCACCAAAGGTGCGAATTCATCGAACTCACGTTAGTTAACAAGCCGTTAGCCCAATACACAGGGAATTATACTATAAAACATCCTTCCCTTTGGGAAGGCTTGGTTAGGCTTTTTAAAGCAAATGCGCAAACGCCTTGACCGCCTTACGAACTATTACCTCTGCCTCTTCCACAGAGCAGTTGAGCCTGCCACCAGAAGCATTCTTATGACCACCGCCGTTGAAGAACTGAGCAGCCATCTCGTTACAAGGGAAATCATCTACCGACCTCAGACTCACCCAGATAGTGTTCATTTTGTCGGTATCTTCACGAAGAGAGATTGACAAGCGATGTCCCTTGAGTTGGAGAGGCATATTGACAAGTCCCTCAGCATCCCCCTTCACATAATGGAAACGTTTCAAGTCCTGCTTTGTCAGAATGTAATACGATGCTCTGAGAGGTGTGAGGATTCGCAGTTTCTCATACAGCACATACCCCACGAGTCGCAAGCGGAAATCGCTGAAATTATTGAACACGTTGCGGTAAATCTTATCCTTGTCTATGCCCTTCTCAAGCAGCAGACTAATGATAAAGAATATCTCCGGACGAGTGGAATTGAACGTAAAGCCACCCGTATCGGTCATCATACCGCAATATGTAGTTACCGCCATCTTATGCGACATCTTTTCAAAACCACCCAACTGGTAAATCAGTCTAAAGACCATTTCTGACGCACTACTCATCTCAGGACGAGAAACGGTAAGTACGGCTGGCACTTCAGGACCAAGATGATGATCTATAAGCACTTTCTTTCCTGGTGCTTTCAGAAGCATTTCACCCAGAGGCTCGGTAATGCGTGACGGCACATTGAAGTCAAGGCAGAAGATTGTATCACACTCGGCAAACAATCTCTCCACCTGCTCAGGATGCTTGTCATAGCGCAACACGGTCTCTGAACCTGGCAGCCAATGAAGGAAGTCGGGAAACATATCAGGAACCACCACCGTGGCCACCTTACCCTGCTGACGCATATACTCCGCCCATGTCAAGGTAGAGCCCATAGCGTCACCATCAGGGTTAGTGTGGCCGAGGACAAGCACACGCTCAGCCCCGGCCACAATATCACGAAGCTGAGAAAGCTCAGCCTCAGAAATGAGATTTATATTCATTAAAAAAGAAAAGAAGCAACCCCTTTCCCGCCCTTCGGGCACCCTTTCCCCGTAAAGGGGCAAGGGAGGAAAGTTACATTTTCCCATTATAGGGGTTTCTTTTAAGGTTTCATTACTATCCCCTTCCCCATTACGGGGGAAGGGTGCCTGAAAGGTGGGTTAGGGGTCGCCTTAGAACAGTTTATTCGGATATACCCCTTCCTCAACGAGCTTCGCAATGCGAGCTACGGTATCAGGACGATCCTCAGAATAAGTTACGCCAAACCACTTACTTGTAGTGTCGAGCACCTTACAAGTTGCTGTGCCATCATTGATGAGCTTATTCACCATCAAAGGAATGAAGAACTCTGACTTGAGGTTCTTGATGTTAGCCTCATCAGAAAGGAACTCCTTGAAATACTCCTCTGAATACTCGAAGTAGTCAGGAGTGAAGCCCCACATATTCATACTTACAGGAGCGGTCTCATCTACACGAACCCACTCGCCATCTTCCTTATTGTCAGCACGATAAGCCACAGTACCATCCTCAAGACGAGCAATCTTTGTGCGCTCTACGCATGTTGTGAGGTTACCGTTCTCATCCTTAGAGCAAATGCCACGGCTAACAGTACCGTTCTCGCTCAATGTGTTGCCTACGCGGAAACCAACCATAGCATACTGTCCCTTAGCACCCTCTGGAAGATCAGCAAGGAACTTGCCGATTACCTTGAATGCATCACGGTTGTAGAAGTCATCGCAGTTGATTACGCAGAAAGGCTCCTTGATAACATCCTTACCCATAAGCACAGCATGGTTAGTACCCCAAGGCTTCTCACGACCTTCTGGTACAGAGAATCCCTCTGGCAGAGCGTCAATGCCCTGGAAACACAGCTCACACTTGATCTTACCCTCATACTTAGAGAGAATCTGTGCGCGGAACTGCTCTTCGAAATCCTTACGGATAACCCATACAATCTTACCGAAACCGGCCTCGATTGCATCATAGATACTATAGTCCATAATGGTCTCGCCGTTAGGGCCCAGACCGTCAAGCTGCTTCAAGCCGCCATAACGGCTTCCCATACCAGCAGCAAGGAGAAAAAGTGTTGGTTTCATAAATATTTGTTTTTGTTATTTTCAATTTTCGACGCTTCTTCGCACGAAAGAAAATAGTGCATGTCAGCCTTTAAGGCTGGCGCACATTTCCAATTTCCAAGTGCAAAATTACTATTTTTTTTTCAAGTACACAAATTTTCGCAAAAAACTTTTTCTGAGGTCTTTATTTTTCACTTTTCATTTTTCATTTACTTCAAGTCCGCTTATCCTTCGCTTCTACTTCGCTTTAGATCCGCTCCATAGAATGGGATTTGGTTGGGATTTGCAACGGACTTACTACTCTTGCAAGGATCAACGAAGGATCAACGAAGGCCAAACAACCTTCAAGCCGCATCGCTTACTTTCACAGAAAGAAAAAACAGAATTTTGGCACTACTCGTCAACTCGTCACCCTCAACGCTGCAAGTCACTGTGGCTCTTAACATTACAGCGGTGATTCATTTCGCTTCACTCGTCACCCACTCATCATCCTCACATAGCATATCAATCTGACACAGAATAAGTTACAGAGTCAATTCACTCGTCATCCTAAAAATGGGTGACGAGTGGCGAAGGGATAAAACAAGCATATAACATTCATATTATCAATATGATACACGGATTTAGGTGACGAGTCGGGTGACGAGTGGCATAGGGTGAATCAGCGCTGTAAACACCAAGGACATAACGACTTACAGCGTTATGGGTGACGAGTGACGAGTTTTTTCAAAACTCTTTTTTTGAAAGCAAAATTGCAATCTCCACATTACAATTTGCGGTATATCTTTTAGGCTTGCGTCTGCAATTCCTTCATTCTGTCGATGCTCATTTTTTCTATGCAGGAATGATGTCATGGAAATTCGTACAAGTCGAAACTTTTTCCCTGTTTTCCTTGGCTGATTTGAGTTTTTTATTTACTTTTGCAAGCAAGAAAAGAACAATATTCAAAAATATGAGGAAAGTACATATAATAATGTTTGGATGTCACTTAGCCATCATGTTGGCATTCTCTATGCTTCTTCTGGGAGGTGTTTTGGGTGCAGAAACAATTTTAGCTTTCGTATATCCCGTCATTTCCTTTATTTTCCTTATAGCAGATATATTCTTTACTACCTTTACAACGGATTTGATTACTCATTTCAAAAAGGAAGCACGCATTCTGTTAATAATCATACGAGACATTGCTATTGTCCTATTATGTATTTGGATGCTCTCATATCTAAAAAGCGATTTTATATTAACCTGGGGAACATTAAGTTATGCTTTCCCAAAGATAATAAAAATCATACTTTGCGACATAATAAACCGCCAGAAGTACTTGGATAAATTTATAAACATATAATAATGGAAGAGAAAACGCCAATTAACGAACTAAAAATTTCGCCAAAGGAGATTAAGGCTCTAATGTCCTGCAATCCGGATGTTAGATATCAATATACTATTAAACGTATAGCAGATACTGAAACTATGTGGACGTTAGGTATGGATAATCAGACATTTGCAATTCAAAAGAGCGGAGAGGATTATTTACTTCCAATTTGGTCTTCAAAAGAATTTGCAATAATATTCGGCTCTACATTTATGAAAGAGTGTAGATGTATTCCTATCTCGCTTGATAATTTCGAGGAAAATATTATTGATATAATCTGCGAAAATGGATATTTGCTCAACGTATTCCCTACACAAACAGAAGAAATCGGGAAAGTCGTAGGAATCAATAGTTTCTCAGAGGATTTATCAGCAGCATTGAGCGAGTACAATTAATCA
>CACYXI010000172.1 GCA_902778265.1 uncultured Bacteroidales bacterium
GTTCGGTAACGAGGATCAGCGTCAGCGTTTCGTTCCACGTGTCTGCGAGGGACAGACAATGTCAATGGACCTCACAGAGCCAGACGCAGGTTCTGACCTTCAGAGTGTTATGCTCAAGGCTACATACGATGAGAAGGTGGACTGCTGGCGTCTGAATGGCTGTAAGCGCTTCATTACCAACGGTGACTCTGACATTCACCTTGTACTTGCTCGTTCAGAGGAAGGCACACGCGATGGTCGTGGTCTCTCTATGTTCATCTACGACAAGAACCAGGGTGGTGTAGATGTTCGTCGTCTTGAGAACAAACTCGGTATTTTATGGGCTTGATGAACGGTGCTCGTCTTGGTATCGCTGGTCAGAGCACAGGTGTATCTCAGATGGCATACAACGAGGCTCTTGCATACGCTAAGGAGCGTAAGCAGTTCGGTAAGGCGATCATCGAGTTTCCAGCCGTTTATGATATGCTTTCTATCATGAAAGCAAAGCTTGATGCAGGACGTTCATTGCTCTATGCTACAAGCCGTTATGTTGACGTATATAAGATTCTTGAGGACATCGAGCGCGAGCGTAAGGCAGAGGGTGGTAAGCTTACTCCAGAGGAGCGTGCAGAGTGCAAGACATTCTCTAAGCTTGCTGATGCCTTCACTCCTGTTGCCAAGGGTATGACCTCTGAGTATGCTAACCAGAACACATACGATGGCATTCAGGTTCACGGTGGTTCAGGCTTCATGCTTGAGTATGCTTGTCAGCGTCTCTATCGTGATGCTCGTATCCTTTCTATCTATGAGGGTACCACACAGCTCCAGACCGTTGCTGCTGGTCGTTACATCACAAACGGCTTCTACGGCACTGTTATCGCTGATATGCTCCAGACAGGTCAGGCTCCTGCAAGCATTGGTTCTGAGGACTGGTGTGCTGCTGAGTATCTCCCACTCAAGGAGAAGTGTGCTAAGATGGCTGAGAAGTACAACGAGGCTGTTGCTTACGTTAACGCTCAGAAGAACGATGAATTCAAGGATTTCGTTATTCGCCACCTCTACGAGATGGCTGCCGATATCATCATGTCACTCCTTCTCATCGGCGATGCAAGCAGGGCTCCAGAGCTCTTCAATGAGTCTGCTAAGGTTTACAACCGCTATGCAGCATCAGAGATTGAGCGTCATTACAGCTTCGTAATGAGTGCTTCTGCAGATGATCTGGCTGACTATCGCAAGTAATTGAGTACATACAATCAATAAAAGAATATTTAGTAGAGGCTCGTCATCCGTAGTGGTGACGGGCTTTTACATTGAATAAATGAAAAATGAACAATGAAAAATTATAAAATACAGATTAGTATTTGAACGTAGGCTTGTACCAGAAAAAGTGTAACTTGTATTTTTCATTGTTCATTTTATAATTTTTCATTTAATAGATGTTCCGAAGACTTCCACATACCAACCTCCCTTCATTCCTTTGGCGACTATGGGGTGACTCATACATTGCTCAATCAATTGTGCGCCTTGGCATCCCTATAATCATCGGACAACTTGGCTCCATAGCCCAGCAGTTTGCTGATACTATCATGGTAGGGCAGTATGGCACTATGGAACTTGCAGCCGCAGGCTTTGTCAACAACGTCTTCAACTTCGTCATCTATTTCATGCTTGGCATATCTTATGCCTCTACACCCGTTATCGGAGCATCCTATGGAAAAAAAGACTACAAGGCTGTAGCACAGTCGCTTGTCGATAGCGTTGTAGTAAACTTCCTGTTCAGCCTCCTCGTCGTGGCTCTGCTCCTGTTGCTATACTATAACATCGGCATACTGCAACAGCCAGAGGAAATAATGCCATACGCCTTGCCTTATTTCCTTATCATTACCGCCTCAATGCCTTTCCTTGCCGTTTTTAACGCACTAAAGCAGTATTCCGATGCGGTGGGCGAGACGAAGATTCCTATGTGGATAATGCTTGGAGCTAATGCCCTGAACATCATCCTCAACCTCCCATTGATCTTCGGTCTTGAGTTTTCACTTTTCAATTGTCACATTTCAATTGAGGCTTTAGGTCTCTTGGGTGCAGGTATTGCAACGCTCGTTTCGCGTATTCTTTCTGTTGTCGCTCTTCTTGTTGCCATAGCAATGGTGAATAAATATAAGGGCATGAAGCCTTCTATTGCCACCCGACCAAACATACACCGTATGAAACATCTGTTGCGTCTCGGTTTTCCTATCAGCATCCAACTTGGGTTAGAGGCATCATCATTCAATATCTGCGCGATCCTCATGGGATGGCTTGGCGCAATACCACTCGCCGCTCACCAGATTATGTGTACAATCTCTACGCTCTGCTTCCAGATTGTCTATGGCATAGGAGCTGCAGCAAGTGTATTGATAAGTCAGTTCCGTGGTGTTAGCGACTGGTACAATGTGCGTCGCACAGCTAATACGGCATTTTACATCGGCATAACGATTTGCATCGTAATGATAGCCTTGATATTCGTATTCCGTTATCCACTCGTCACAAGTTTCACAACGAGCGATGAAGTAACTGCAGTCGTCATGTCGCTCATTCCATGCTTCTTCATCTATCAGTTTGGCGATTGTATGCAGATAACCTTCGCCAATGCCCTCAGAGGTATAGAGGAAGTCCGCAAGCTGATGCTCTATGCCTTCATCTCTTATGTCATCGTAAGCATCCCACTCAGTTATGTCTTCGCCTTCATCTGTCATTGGGGTGGAGTAGGAGTGTGGATGGGAATGCCATTCGGTCTCACTACCGCTGGCATCCTTTTCTATACCGAGTTCCGTTCTAAAGTTAAAGGAAAATAATGGTAAATTCTATTTTATCCAAAGATAAAGACCCAATGGGCGCCGCTATTCTCGACTACCTTACCACAGGCAAGTCAGACACGCTACGCATTATCTCCTCCATGTTTGAGGAAGACGAAATGCCCGTACCCCATCTTTTCCGTACTCAGCACGATATGCCCTTGCTCGAACGAAAGGTACTCGATCTCTCTCGTGGAAAGATACTCGATGTTGGTGCTGGAGCTGGCTGTCATGCGCTTGCCTTGCAGAAGCAAAACAAAGATGTAACTGCCATCGACATATCCCCATTGAGCTGTGAGGCTATGCTTCAGCGTGGCATAAATAAAGTGCAGTGTGTCAATCTTTTCGATGAGAGCTTTAAAGGAAAATATGATACTATCCTCCTGCTTATGAATGGCACTGGAATAGCAGGTAAGATAAGCAATCTCCCCAAGTTATTCAACCGTCTCAAAGAACTTCTATCACCCGATGGACAGGTACTAATCGATTCTTCTGACCTTAAATACATCTATGAGAACGAAGACGGTTCTTTCGACATCGACCTCAACGCTGCCTACTATGGAGAGGTTGATTACCAGATGATTTATAAGGATATCGAAGGAAAGCCCTTCGACTGGCTCTATGTTGACTTCCATTTACTCTCAACCATAGCAGAAGCTAACGGACTCCATGCCAAACTCATAGCAGAGGGCGAGCACTACGACTATCTCGCAAAACTATCGCGCATTCTATAAGTATAAATCATTTTAGTAATCATCTTTCTTAGATTCTCCTTTGCTACGCTTGGCTGAAGCAATGTTGCAAGTGGTCGGTTATCTCCTTCGTTTATGCTCTTCACAAGCGCGAAATGTTTGGCAAGATTATTATCGCTATCGTCAATAGCTCCCGATACCAACCATACTGGTATGCCATGCTCTGTACTATGCTTTAGCACACCATGAGGAACCTTGCCCATAAGTGTCTGCATATCCGACTTTCCTTCGCCAGTAATCACCAATGATGCGTCTTTTATTGCATCATCGAATGCGCTGATTGACAGGATAATATCAATGCCCGACTTCATTTCTGCTTTAAGATATGCTATGAGTCCGTAGCCAAGTCCTCCGGCAGCACCTGCACCAGGATGAATGGCAAGCGAAGGCATGGCAAGTCCAAGGGATTCCGTTTCCTTTGCAAACTCCCTAAGCCTTTCATCGAGCAGTCTTACTTGCTCTGGTGTAGCTCCCTTCTGAGGTGCAAAGACGTATGATGCGCCAAGTTCACCATAAAGAGGATTGGTAACATCGGAAGCCACTGTGATATGCGGTATATGGGTGTTAGGTGTTGGGTGATGGGTGTTTGAAGAGGGTAGGGCATAGCCATTATCTATGAGACATTGAATCATACCACGTCCTCCGTCGCAAGTTGCACTTCCACCGATACCCATCACAATCTCCTTGCAACCACGCTTTGCGGCATCAATAATCATATCACCAACACCATAGGTGGTGGTGAGCATCGGATTGCGCTTATCGTCAGGTACGAGAGTCAAACCGCTTGTGGCAGCCATTTCCATATAGGCAGTTATCCCGTCATCAGATATGACATAACTCGTATCGATGATGTTCATAAGCGGATCGTGTGCCTTCAGATCAACACGCCTTACGCTGAGTCTCTTTTCCACGCAATCCACCAATCCCTCGCCACCATCGCTCAAAGGGCATTCCACAACTTCAGCATCAGGCATCATCTCACGGATTGCCGTCGCTGCAGTATGGCAAGCCTCTTGTGCCGTCATACAACCTTTGAATGAATCAAAAGCAATAACTATCTTAGACATGTACAATTTATTCGCTAAAGCTCATCAAGCTAAAGCAAGTTCCCATTTACAATGTACAATTTTCAATTTTCAACTTTCAATTGGTAAAAATACTTCCACAGAGGTGCAGCCATCATTGCCTGATGAAACTCATCATTCTTTAGCATTCTGATAACCTCTTCCTTATCGAGAAGCACGATTTTTATATCTTCCGACGCCTCAAGATGCTGTGTCGATACAGGTTCTACACCCACGGCAAGGAATGTATGACTATAGTTGGTGCAAGCTCCGGCATTAGGACTTATAGTCATCAGTTTGCTCCATTCACCACCTGCATAGCCGGTCTCTTCGTACAGCTCACGTTTGGCCGCTTCCATTGGATCCTCGCCTTCTTCCACGCATCCAGCAGGAATCTCAATACCTGTGAAATGCTGTGCGTGACGATATTGCTTCTCCATTAAGAACTTACCATCCTTTGTTATTGCAATTACATTGCAGAACTCAGGATATTCCAGAACATAGAAGTCCTGAATCTCCGCCCCAGTAGGCAGTTTCACGTGCTCACGCCTTGCCGTTAGCCAAAGTCTCTTGTATAGGTACTCGCTTTCAAGCACCTCCCATTCCATTGGGTCTTTATTCTTATTGTTCATTTTTTGTTTGAGTTTTTTTGAAAAGTATAAAGTAAAAAGTATTGATGTAAAGTAAGAATTAAAAAGTAAAAAGTATGGATATTAAAGTAAAAAATAAAAAGTAATAAGTAAAAAGTATGATTAGTATTTTCCGCGACAGACATTAGCGACAAATGGTAATCATACTTTTTAATTTTTACTTATTACTTTTTAATTTCTACAGATGCAAACCTCATAACCTTCTAACCTAATGTCCGCGCACAAACACACCCTCTGGTGCTTCCTCGTTCATATCACCAGAGATGAGTTCGTCTATCTCCTCTTCCTGTTGCTGTGCCATCATCTGACAGTATTTCTCGTAATCCGTCAGCTGCTTTTCTTTGTTTTCTTTTTCCATAAATGCAAAATTACTAATTTTTTCCAACAAACATATTCCCACACACCATTTTTTTGCAACTTTTAAGGTTGTCATAGCTGTTGTGCAGGTTAAAAAACGTATAAATCAGATTTATATTGGATAAAATGTGTATCTTTGTACATCACATTTTAACATCTATATAATTATGGAATTATCAAAGATTATAGAAAGCAGATATAGCTGCAGGGATTATACATCAGAGGCTGTTAGCGACGAGCAGCTTGCATATATAAAGGAATGCGTGCGCCTCGCACCCTCTGCCGTAAACAAGCAACCTTGGCGCTTCCGCATAGTGAAGAGCGAAGAAGGCAAGCGTAAGTTGCGTGAATGCTATAACAGGGAATGGTTTGCTATGGCACCAATGTATATCATCGCATCAGTACTACACGATCAGGAATGGGTTCGCAAGGATGGAAAGAGCCACGGCGACATCGATATTGCCATTGCCGTTGAGCACCTTTGCCTTGCTGCTACCGAACTTGGCCTTGGCACTTGTTGGGTATGCAATTTCCGCTCTGCCCATTGCAAGGAGCTGTTCCTTATGCCAGAGGAAGAAGAGCCTGCCGTAATCATACCTCTCGGACATCCTGCATGTGCCATTTCGCCTAAGAAACGCAAGGACATGGACGAGGTGTTTATTGAAGAATAAAACCTGTGTACGTACACAAAGACTTGATAATAGTCAAATAAAAGTCCGAAAATCTATTGTTTTATTAAAATTGTTTGCGTACACATAAAAAACTTTATACCTTTGCACTCGGAAATAAGAAACAAGCTCAGGCTTGCAGCCAACTTGCTTGATTTCCATTGTGCGAGGTGATTTGCACGTTGCATCGTCCAAAGGGAAAAAGAAGATAGCGCTTCTTGAAACATTCCTGAAAGACGAATATTTTTAAGGAATATAATTGTTTAGGTTAGCAGAATATCAGATTTTAGGTTTAGTTTTAAGTTTAGGTTAAAGATTGTCGCTGAACCCATTAGGATAACACAACCAAAAAGCGAAGAGCTTCCTTCAATGAAGGTTTCAATGGGTTAGCAAAAAAAATGCTCCACTGTCGTGATGATAGTCGGAGCTTTTTTTGTGTGCCTTATTAACGCGAATTCAACGAATTCTAAATATCCTATAAATGCACCTTGCGGTGCTCTGGCTTTCAAGAAAATTCCCGACGATGACCAGAAAATTTGGCTCAGAAAATTGGCGCAGGGGAGATTGTCCGTGGATAGCTCCACGTTGACTAACCAAAATATCTTAGTACAACGTATCGTATGTCGCAGAAAAGTGTTACCTTTGCAG
>CACYXI010000173.1 GCA_902778265.1 uncultured Bacteroidales bacterium
GATATTCAGGATGTTGGGGAAATGTTCCTCTATTGCAGAAAGATACCCTTCGTTCCTATAGATAATCTGGTCGCCCTGATAGAATGCGAAGAAGACCCTATGATGTGAGTTGCTGGGCTGTCCCACTCCTCTCAACGGCCCCCCCAACGGGCCGATGCCTTGCACATACTTCAAGCCTGAATCATATATTGACACCCAATGTTCTTTTTCATCTAACATGACGCTTCCAGTAACGTCCTTAACTTTCAGCGAGTCTATGCACCAGTCCATTAAGTTATGTCCATCGTAAAGAGCTTCGGGACTGTCAAACGCGATGGTGCCAAATGGTTTCTTGTCACCCGCGGAATATGGTTTCTGGGTGTTGAATAGGAAGAGATCGTGGCGGACTAATCCGCTGGCATAATTCGGGTCTATGTCATTGTAGAATACGTTCCCGCTGATAGTACCCAATGTATTGATGTCATCGGTGTATAGCCATACATCGCCGCTCTCATCCTCACGCATGAAGAAGTAAAGGTCGCTGTCATGTATCTCCAGTTCCTCGTCACAGATAATCTCGCGGCCCTGTTCGTCCCACTCAATATTAATAATGGGCATGCATCCCTTGCTTAAACGGATACGGTAGTATGATTTCCCGTCAATCAGGGTATCGCCGTCCACGGTATAGTATCCAAGCGAGATGTTGGAAACCGGGTATTGCCCCTCCGTCTCATACCCGAATCCTTCTATCCACGCTGTAGTGGGGGTGAGAAATCTATCTCCTGTTGGTTGTCCCGTACATATTGATGTATAGAGACAAAGTACGGTCAGCAATATGTT
This sequence comes from uncultured Bacteroidales bacterium, assembly GCA_902778265.1. Classification (GTDB taxonomy): domain Bacteria; phylum Bacteroidota; class Bacteroidia; order Bacteroidales; family Bacteroidaceae; genus Prevotella. Next base: position 820 of record CACYXI010000173.1, read on the forward strand.
TCTCCTTGTCATATCTATTACTTGTTTATTGATAGCTTACCACCTATTTCTACCTTAAATCCTTTATCAAGAGTCGTTTTTCTTTGATGTTTTAATTTCAACGAACCGCCATTCTTGACAATAACGTCTCCCACTTGTACCTTATTTGTGACATTTCTCCCTGCCTCTATGGTTTCACCTGCATATTCTTCATTAGAATATATGTTTTTATTCTGTAAATATATGGAAGAAAAATGATTCCTAACATCTGTTTTGGAATTATTTTTTCGGAGAATGATTTTATTGTATTCGGTAGTGTCAGACATGATATATTCTCCTGTAACATTTTCTATCCGTTTATATGCAGACACAGTCCCACTTTCATCAATTTTTTCCAAAATAACACTGCAATCCTCCATCTCGTTTGTATTTACGTAAATAGTGTCATTGATTCGACAGACGTCAATCTGGTTCAAACTATCTGGAGCACATGTTGGGAAGTTGTATGAGGGATCACCAAATATATGATAATAATAAGTTTCTTCTCTCGGAACAGTTCTAAACCCATACTCTTTGAGCATACATAAGATTCCAAAATTCATCATATATCCCACTTCACGTCTTTTATTTCTATTTAATTCTTTTAAACGGATATATTGGTTTGGGTGCATTATGTAGGGGGACATTATACTATCTACATAAAGTGCCGAGAAGAAGGCTTCGCCAAATGGTTCCAAATATGGAGCATATACTGGGGCTGTGGCTACGAAAAGACATGGGGAAGCCCCATAAGCCAAAGCGTTCCGTCCAAAATTGGGTAGGTTTTGGACATATCCACTATTTGTTCTATTTGCAAACCACCCACACTCACATGCCAAACATAAAAAAATAGGATTACAAGCTATGCCATGATTCACTAAGGAAAGAAGTCTACCACTCGTATAGTTGAAATTGTATAATCCATTTTGTGTTCCATGTCCTTTGTACAATAGGTAATCACAACCGTTCTGTATTGCAGAGTCTATGCTATCAGCCGTTCCATTCCAGGCAAAGGTGGGTTTTCTCAATTCATAAGGGACACTGTCTCCAGAAGCATAGGTTGGATTATACAACAAAGGAGTTACGTCTGTCTCCGTTTTGTAGATACGTTCAATGTTAAAGCCATGATCTTGCATATAATTCTTTACATCTTCGGAAAATGGGATACAATTTGCCTTTTCCATTGTTGGTTTATTTCCGTTTTTTTCGAAGTATGCAGCATGAATTCCTTTATTCCAGAATGTGGGATTCTTCTCGCAATGAACAATAAAATCAAGTTGCGACGTATCAAACACACGTCCTCTATATAAATCCTCGAGTTCGTCGTTATCTCCGTCCATACATGCATGAAAATGGTCAGTTGGATAATTAAAACTAAAAGGATTATGAAACACTGGAGTCACAAGTTTAGCTGGCACTTCTGTATGCGATCCTAATATGAGTAAATAATCAGGAGAATAATGAATCGTATCACGCCAATACTCCGCTCTGATACTATCACGGACCTCTTCATAATCGGTCCATTGAGAAGAAGAAATAATAGAAACATGATAACCTTGCTCACGTTTCCATTCAACAAAGTTCTCTATGCCCGTAAGATGTTCATTTGTCGTCACAACGATATACTTTTCCTGTTTGGAAGAAACGGCTACAGAATCTTCTCCTATAGCACTTCTGGTATTCTCTATCAAACCATCTGTTGGTGCATCGCTTATGCTATATTGCACACTACTATAACAGCGAATAACCCCAGTAGTCGGATTATATTGCACAGGATTTACACGAACAAATGCCACCTTCTGGCCTTTATAGCTCTGTACACATTGTAATGAGACAAGATTCTGCGGGTAAAAAGCATTCAAATTGTAAATGGAATCGTCTATTACAACTTCATTGTCAGTAATACCTCCTTCTTCATTGTATACTTGAGCAGGTAAAATGTGCTTACCGTAATACTCAACATATTGTGTGTAACTAACCTGAATACTCGGAGAAGAGGTATTTACAGGTATAATATCAGAATACCCAGGTAACTGTGGTCTTCCCTCCTCGCATTCGAAGCCGAACTCTCGTATTTTAACCAACGAATATGCGTCCCCATCTAATTCAACAGGCACCACAAGCGCGTTTCTAAACTGATGTGTGACACGAATGCCATCAACTGTTTGTTGAATGGACATTGTTGGTGACTGCAAATTTGAAATAACTGGATTACTTGTATTTGAAGAGACAAGTGTGAAATCAATTATTTCTTGGGCATAGCACCAACATGTACACAGCAACATTATGAAGATAAAAGCGCCTTTTTTTATATAGTTAATACTTTTCATGGTTGTTGTCTTTATTCTGTTACCATCATTTTGCGCGTCACCTTCACCTGCCCGTCCACCACGAGAGTATAGACGTACATGCCTGCCGAGAGGCCGCTGGCATAGACGGTGATATTCGTCTCGCCGCGCTCCGTAACGGGCAGGCTCTGTATCTGCTTGCCGCTCAGATCGTATATGTAGATACTTGCCTGCTTTGCGCTTTCGGGGATGTTCAGCGTAATCACCGTGCTACCACTAAACGGATTGGGCTTGTTCTGGTCCATCCGCACCTGATCGATGTCCTCCACTGTCTCTTCTACGGCAGTGGTCTGCGCCTTGACTTTCTTTGAAGACGTTCCTTTCAGTTCGGCCAGTTCCGAGGAAAGTTCATTGATGCTCTGCACCAGCAGGGGAATCATCTCGATGTAGTTAATGGAGACATTGCCATCCTTGTCCTCATATACCAGTTCGGGATACACCTTCTTCAGTTGGTCGGCTGCAAGACCGTATTGGATGGCGGACAAAGTGGGTTCATCCACACGTTTTTCCTTTTGCATAGCGTCAACATCAACACCTTCTGCCGTGAGCCTGGCACGTTCATCTGCTGGTATTTCCACAGGCTCATCCACACTCTCCAGTTCTCGTTTGTCGCGCATGAATTGGATGGTCTGCACTTGGCTCAGTTTGTTTGTAACAGTCTCTCCATCAATATTGTCAGTGCTAATCACATTCACATTTTGCATACTACCGTTATTTGTCGTAGCCGACGGGCTGAGTACCGTGGCATAAATGCTGCCGGATGTTACACGCACGTTGCCATAGAAAAATCCAGCGTAGTGTCCTGTATATGAATTGAAGTTTACGTATCCCAACATTCCTTTCGTTCCATAAATGCCTGCAAAATTCGTAGATGATGATGTGGAACCTAATCCACCACATACTCCTACGTTGTATTTTGTATGACCTGCCAGTCCGAGTACTCCTACCGCCACACTATCTGTACTTGCATTACCTGCGCCATAGGCCATTGAACGGATTCCGCAGTTTTTCCCATATGAATTATAGTTGTAAACATATATTCCTGAAGAATTGCTTGATGCGTTTTGGGGAGTTGAGTGATGTAGCCACAAACCATACTGGCTAGATGAAGTACAAGATATTGTTGTTGTGTTCGATATATTAGATTTAATACTATGTTTTGCAAATGCGGATGCATTTTCTCCGATTCCGATGTTTCCCACAGAATCCACCTCAAGCTGGGCTTGGACTGTTAATACGCATACTGCCATAAGGATGGCAAAGAATGATATTCGTTTCATTGTAGTTTTGTTTTTGTGGTTATGATGTTATTTTAGTGACTTGTTAAGAGGTAGGAGAGTCGACAGACGGCTCTCCCACCCATGTGTTGTTTACAGCTCTATCTCCGTGTAGAACATATACTGACCACGCAGGATGCGCAGCTCGTAGGTGCCCTCTAACCATTCGGGCAGGGTAATCATCGTGGTGCCTGCCAGGATGGTGATGCTGTATGCTTCCGTCTCGTTCTCATCTGCCAGGCTGAGCACGGTATCGTCACACCCGCTTATTATATATAAGGTATGACCGTCGAGGGCTACGACAGGAGGCTGGACGGGAGCCTTGGGTAGTTCGTGCCCGCCATCAATTGGAGGTGGCAGAGGCTTGACTTTTTCCACGCGAATGGTGTCTGCTCCGTCGGCATACGAGGGGAGCGAGAGTGCGAGTCCGCACAGCAGGATTAATAATCCTTTCTTGGTGTTTGTTTTCATGTTGTTTCCCGTTTTGGAGTTAAATCTGCGGGCAAAGGTATGGCGGAATCGTGGAATATAGCAAATCTTTTATCAGGAAAAAAGTGACAGAAAAGTGACAAAAATATGCAATCATCTGTTTTACAACACAATAGAAAAGTTGACAAAAAGATGACAAAGTCATGTAAAGTGCAGATGGGACTATAAAAGACGTCTTAGTTTGCGGTCAAAGTCGGCTGCGGTTCCTTCTGTTCCGAATACTTTCTGATGGAGGCGCTGACGGGTCTTGGACGAGTAGCTGTGTTTCATTCCCAGCAGGTCATCAATCTGGAACGGTTCAAAGCCGCAGAGGATGAGCTGACAGAGTCGAAGCTCGTTCATGTTGAGTTTCTTAGTTCCCTTCATAATTGCGCAAAATGCAGGACTGCATTTATATGTCGTTTCGGCAAGTATTTGCCAGTCTGCATTTTCAAGGGGCTTTTCGTTTCTGCTGACTAGGCAGCGACGGAAACGAGCGACGATTGCGGTTGCTCCGAGAGGAATCTTTTCCTCGTCTGTCACAGGCTGCGTCTTCTGAATTTCATGGCTTAGGAAGTCTATCTGCCCCATCAGTTGCTGTATCTGTTGTTCATGTTGCACCGTCTCTTCGGCAGTTGTGGCTTCCTTCTGTTTCAAGGCATCCAAATCTTCTGTTCTATGTTTCAATTCTTGAAGCAGATGGTGGCTATATGCTTTCTTTCGCCCAAAATAGTAGCCCATGACAATGGCAAAAGCAATGAGGAGAATGGCTATATTCTTCCAACGTGTCGCCCTCCGATCTTGTTCTCGAGCAATCTTTTGTTCTACTCCATAGTCATAGATGCTTTTTACATGTGTGGCATCCTCGGCTATCGAGGCATTGAAGTCCTGCATTATGCAATCGTTGGCCAGGTCGGCGTACTTGCAGATCGAATCGGTTTCCCGCTTTAGTATGAAGGTACGCAAAAGGCCGTTATATACAGTAGATTCGTTTTGCATGTTGTGCATGTCCTTGGTAGCCTTGCGGAAGGAGACTTCGGCAGAGTCCGGCATGCCGAGGCCCAGGAAGCAGTTGCCACTGCAGATGTAGTATGGACCCAGCCCGCCGGCTATCTTGCGTGGGTCCGTACGGAGATATGAGTTACGCTCATACATATCCAGATAGTGCCTGGCCTGCGGAAAGTCACCCAGCCCGTTGTATGCCTGGGCAAAATAGATGCACACCAGGGCGGCATCGTCCTCCATCCTGCGGTCCATATAATAGTCATAGAGTTTCTGCGTGGCCTCTATACATTCCCTGTATTTCCCGTCGTTGCATAATGCGAAACAATATTTTTCCTCGAAAATCAGAGCCGTGAGGCTGTCGCCCATTAGGTAGCATACCTTCTGTGCCTCGCGGGCCGTTTGCAGAGATTCGTCCGTAAGGCGCATCATCATGTACAGTTTGCCCATCTGCGAGTATACACGCATGAGGGTGGGGAGGTCGCAGTCGGCACGTGTGGTGTCTGCCTGTGAGGCAGCTCGCTGGTATTCCTCGAGGGCGCGGGGTGCGCTGCCCAGGTCGCGATAGACACAGCCCAGGAGGTAGTGGGCCAGGAGGCGCTGGTTCGCGGAGCCGTGGCGGTCGTAATAGCGGGCCACGCGGCGCATCACGGAGTCGGTGGTGAAGGGCACCGAGGCCTTGTTCATGGCCTTGGCACGCAGCAGCTCCAGGTACATGCGGTCCGAGCGCCGCATCTGGAGCGTGTCCATCCCCCGCAGCACGGTGAGGGCCGAGTCGTACCGGCTGTCCACGATGCTGTCCACCGCC
>CACYXI010000174.1 GCA_902778265.1 uncultured Bacteroidales bacterium
GAAAAATAAGCTTATGTGTAGAAGACCAAGAATATGGACTGAAGAAACTCTTGTTTTCCTTACGGAGAACTATGCTTCCACAAGCAATGACGAGCTTTCCAAACTGATGGGTATCTCCGTGTCTTCATTGAAGAAGAAAGCCCATGAGCTGAATCTGTCAAAGCATTCATCTTATAAGCTTACAGAGAAAGTGAAGAAGACCATTCTCAGCATGTATAAAACCAACTCCTATCAGAGTATTGCCGACAAGTTGTATATATCAAGGCGTACTGTCGCCCGTTTTATCAAGGAGCAGAAGGAGAAGGGATTGCAGCCCCGTGGCCGCGATGTTGAGTTGAAGATCATGTCTGAATATCGGACTAACCAATACAAAATTGAGCGTGCCCGGGCAACTTTCGGACTCCCCCAGAAAACCCGTTATAAAATATTTCCTAATAAAAACAAGTATTGGATTCGACAGTCTTTACGTAAATACGGTTATCATGTCGGACGAAACAGCCTTGAAGTTTATGTCCTTCCAAGTACAGACATTCATCGCAGACTGGAAGCAAAAGCAAAAAAGTGTGGTTTTCATTTCAATGACGGACTGAAACCAGAAAACATTATCATATTATCAATTAATAATAAGGAGATTATGGAGGACAGAGAAAACATGATGCTCATTGAGGATGTAGATCCAATGAGTTGTTTGTCGGGTAATGGCCCGGCGGAGGAGCAGATTGCAGAGGAGTATCATCAACTGCATAAATTTGAGTAAGTTACACCAATAAATTATATTGTTATGTCAGAATGCAGAGGAAAAGTAATCGGTCTCGGGGAGTTGCGAACAGGAGAAAGTTCCCGAGGCAAGTGGATGTCCCAGCAGTGGGTCGTAGAAGAGTTGAATACACAATATCCTGAGCGTTGGGTGTTGGATTCTTTCGGGGAGGACAAAATCAAAGAGTTTGATGTACATGTCGGTGATATTGTAGATGTCCAGTATTCATCCCGCAGTACCGAGAAAGATGGTCATTTTTATGCTTCCAACCGTCCTTGGTCTGTGATAAAGCAATCGGGTGGAACTCCGTCGCAAGTCTCTGGGGTTACAGCAAGTCCGTCCGCATAAGTATATTCCATTTACCCCTCCCTTCATTGAAAGGAGGGGTAAATGAAAGATACTTTATTGTATGCTATGACATATAAGTCTATTATTTTAATAGATTTACAATGATTTGCATTTGTTTGTTTTTAGAAATTTATTTATGCGAATCAGTTAATACTATTTCCCTTAAGTCTAAATATTATTCTTTACCTTTGTTGTTGAAAAAATACAATTGCGTATGTTTGGAACATTAATGATTATTATCGGTTTCATTTATATAGGATGGTACGGTTATAATATAACAAAAGACTTATATTTCGACAAATCGGCCGTAGTGACCGAAGATGCCGTAGAGGAAACAGAGGTTGATATTGGTGATGAGTTGAAGGATTTCACCCAATACGATGCCAACGAGGATGATAAACTTGCCTATGCACGTAAGCAGGCCGAAGCAGAAGCCGCAAAGAAAGCTGCAGAGCAAGCCTTGAAACGTCAGTCTGGGAATGTTGACGAGGACGGGGAATCGTCATCAGCTACCGGCGACAACGCCGGAGGTGCTCATAATAATTCAGAAGAATTGGATGTTGCCACAATGAACGGAGGCATCGAGGCCGATGATCTCAGTGATGCCCTCTCAACATGGGAGAGTGAGGATAATAAGGAGTTCAACGGACTTATAGATACGGCGAGACCGTTCCTTGCATCACAGATAGCATGATTTTTTCAAGTTAGATACATGTCTGAGGTTCAGAGCCGACCTGTGGAGTTCCTAATAAAACTCCCGAAAGGCTCTCTTTTGCTGGTTCTTTAATTTGTGCGTTTTTCATTATTAATTTTCAACTATGGGTTTAAAGAAACAGTATATTCATTTTAAGAATTGGGTGGCGGTAACCGCCAAAAAAGCATATTTAGAGATTAAGCGCGATATATTGCTTATTGTATTTGGCTTCGTTTCTACTATTGCTAAAGCGCAGGCTACAGGTGCCATACACACAGCTGCGGAGGATATACAAAAATACCAAAAGCCTGTGCAAGAGCTCATGTATGCCATTGCTGCCGTTATTGGAATTGTCGGAGCATTTTCGGTATACTTCAAGATGCAGAACGGTGACCAGGACGTGAAGAAGACAATCATGATGACTATAGGTGGTTGTATTGCTATGGTGGCCATGGCTACGGCACTGCCCGCATTCTTCAAATGATAGGTAACTAATTTTCGTTATAGAACTATGCCGTCTGCTTTTGCGGGCGGCATAGCTAAAAAACTTGCTTATGGCACAGGAAACCAACGGTTATCCCATATTCAAAGGACTACAGAAGCCTTTAGAGTTTATGGGGATTCGTGGAAAGTTCATCTATTATGCCGCCGGCACTTTTATGGCAAGCTTTATCGGCTTTGTAGCTTTCAATTTTGTTTTTGGAAATTTGGGAGGTTTTATAAGTGCAGGAGTTATAGCCGGAATCGGTCTTGCAGTCATTTATATCAAACAAAGAACCGGTCTGCATTCGAAAGACCATTACCGTGGACGAATCTATTATACAGGACTCTATAATCATTAGTCATAATGGCAAAAAGAAAAGACAAACCGTTTGACAAGCTATATGCCCAGTTGGAAGAAATAAAGGATGCCAAGGGAGAGTTAATGAATACCGTTCTTTTTACAAAGAACGGGAATCCCTCTGTAATCATTCAGATAGAGAACCCCGTGCAACACTATTGCACAGAGGCGGCTCTTTATTATGGATATGCAGACGTTCTTGGTAACATACTACAAACTTTAGGGGAGGGATATTGCTTGCAAAAACAGGATATTTTTTGCCGACAGAAATATAATCATGCCATCACTGATGACATGAACTTTTTGTATAGGTCTTATTTTAAATACTTCAATGGAAGGGCATATACGGAGATCAGAACTTTTCTGATTATAACACAGGAAGTAAAGCATAATGCCTTTGTGAAGTATGATCCCAAAGCTTGGCTTGATTTTCACTCCAAAATAACTAAGGTGACGAATATGCTTTCTGAAAAGGGTATTCCATATTATAAGCTCAGGAAAGAAGAAGTGAATGAGTACGTCCACCGATTTCTCGCTTTTGACTTCCGGCGGAGTCCGTTTTCCCTTGATAATATGAACGTCACGGACGAGTATATTAAGATGGGTAATCGTGCTGTTAAATCATTTTCTTTGGTAGACATTGATGTGGTTGATCTCCCCACAGACATTCTTCCCTATAACACGATGTCTGTTAACGGCTTCCGCATGGCAACCGATATGTTGGATTTCCTCGCCGATGTTCCCTTTACGGATCTGGTCATATATAATCAGGTCTTACAAGTCCCCGCTCAACGGCCTCTGCTCCGTAAACTTCAGGGTAAGGCCAAGCGGCATGATTCCATGCCGGATCCGAGCAACAAGATCGCCAAGGCAGATATTGATGCCGTTTTGACCCTGTTGGCTCAGGAAAGTCAGTTGCTTGTAAAGACTAATTTCAACATTATAGTATCCTGTCCCCTGAACAAGGTGACACAGGTAACCGCTTTCTTGGAGACCAAGCTATATGACTGTGGTATTATGGCTTCAAAGAGCTGCTATAATCAATTGGAGTTGTTCCGCAACTCCTTTCCTGGTATGGGATATGCATTCAATACTGATTACGATCTGTTTCTCACTTTGGCGAATGCAGCCTTATGTTTGATGTATAAAGAGCATGAAATGCATTCCGATGTTTCGAATCTCAACATCTTCTATACAGATCGACAGGGCATTCCCGTTTCCATAGACATTACTGGCAAGGAAGGCAAGGTGAAGATGACAGACAACGCAAATTTCTTTTGTCTCGGACCAAGCGGCAGCGGCAAGTCCTTCCACATGAACAGCGTCGTTGCCCAGTTGCTCATGCAGAATACCGATGTGGTTATGGTTGATACTGGAGACTCCTATGAGGGTATCAGTCATTATTTCCATGGTACATATATAACATATAGTAAAGATCATCCAATTTCAATGAATCCTTTTTCGGTTAAGAAAGAGGAGTACGAGCAGAATTTTGCTGAAAAGAAGAATTTCCTTAAATCCCTTATTTTTCTTATTTTCAAGGGTGATGCCGAGCCAACCAAAATAGAGGACAATATAATTGACCAGACTCTTGTTGAATATTACGATGCTTTTTTCCATCCTTTTACAAAGTATACAGCAGAAGAGCGCGAACGTCTGCGTGAGCGACTGATGCTGGAGGACAAAATGAACGGAAAATTCCAAGAGTACGAAGACAAATTGGAAGAGAAATACGGTAAGGACTATACCATAGACGAACTTGAAGAAAAGGAACGGGAGGGAAAACAAGACAAACTTGACGAGAAGGATTCAGCAGCGGCAAATGCTGATATCGATATGGAATTTACTTTTTCTCCGGAGGAAAAACGACATCACGAGAGGATCGCTCGCAGGGTGGAGAAACTTCGTCAGTTGCTCAATGACGGAGCCGCCTCTGAAGGAGAGAAGATTGCCGCCAACCGTCAGATTATGCGTTTGATGCCGGAACTTATCGAAGGAAAGTATCTTGCCCGTATAGACAAGAAGATAGACCGCATGGAGCAGCAACGCAAGAAATTGCGTGTGCAGAAACTCAATTTCAACAGTTACTATGAGTTTGCCTTGGAACGCATTCCACAGTTGCAGACAGAGAAGAATATTGATTTTGACCTATATAACTTTTCCTTTATCCTCAGTAAGTTCTATAAAGGCGGCGAGTTGGAGTACACCTTGAACAATGACCTTGACAAGAGCTTATTCGATGAGAAGTTTATCGTTTTCGAGATCGACAAGATCAAGGATGACCCCGTGCTGTTTCCCATCGTGGTGCTCATCATCATGGATGTGTTCATTCAGAAGATGCGGTTGAAGAAGGGTCGAAAGGCCCTCATCATAGAAGAAGCATGGAAAGCCATATCTTCCCCGACCATGGCTGGCTACATCAAGTATCTCTATAAGACAGTTCGCAAGTTCAACGGTATTGCAGGAGTTGTCACCCAGGAATTGAACGATGTCATAGACTCACCCATCGTCAAGGAAGCCATCATCAACAACAGTGATGTAAAGATCCTTCTTGATCAGAGTAAGTTCAAAGATAGATACGATCAGATATCGGCTATTCTCGGGCTTACTGATGTCCAGAAGATGCAGATTTTCACCATCAATGCCCTTCCTCAGAAAGAAGGCATTCCCTACCACAAGGAAGTATGGATAGCCCGTGGTCTGTATTCTGACGTATATAGTGTTGAAGTTCCTCCGGAGTGGTATTGGGCGTTTACTACGGAGCGTGTCGAGAAGGAAGCGCTTAAAATCTATGAGCGTGCCTATGACGGCAATATAGAAGCAGCCATCGAGCATATTGAGATTGACAGAAAAGAGAAAAAAATAGGGCGGTATTTTGATTTTGCCGTACTTGTAAACAAACATCAAAACATCATGAGCTTATGGAAAGACTAAGAATGGTATTCATTGCATTTGCAATGTCTTTATCTTCACATCTTACAGCCTATGCCCAGGTGAAAGAAGTCAATGACCCCAAGACCACAGCAGCCGTTGTTGCCAATACGGCGTTGGAAAAGAAGATGGAGGATGAACATAATGAAGTACTTGACACTATAAAGTCACGCAAAAAGAAAATTGAAACTTACACTGCGAGTATGACTACCATTAAGGAGTTGTACAAGATGAGCATGCAGAATGTCAAGGGGTTCGGACATGAAACAGTATATTACAAGCAGATGGTAGAAGAGTTCTCCAAGATTCCCGACAACACAGCCCGGGCTTTGAAGGCTATCAACCACAGTCCCGTCGTCAACTACATCAACAGTCTTGATTATATCCTCAATATCGAGACGCATGCCATCAGCCTAATCGGGACTTTTGTTGATATTGTGAACAACGGTAAAGTCAGTCTCTCCGATTTCACCAGCAAAAGTAAGGATGATAAACTATCACAGTTGTTGAAGGATGCCCATCTTGGCAAGGGGGATGGTTACAATTTTCTTGATCGGAGTGAACGGCTGACCCTTGCCAACAGTCTGTTGTACGATCTTCGTAGTATCAATATTCAGTTGGAGCAGCTTACCTATGTCTGTCAGGCATGTGGGGTTGCAGAAATGTTGTTTAATTTGGATCCCATCTCATGGTTCAAAGTCATGGATTTAAAGTACACAGTTGAGAGTGCAATCTTACAATGGGATATGGATCCATTAATATAGAAAGCTACTATGAAAAAGGGTATTATTATATTTTTGTTTTTGGGTTTGGTGACCCATCTACAAGCGGGTTCTTTCTCTTTGCCCTCCGATCTACCAACCATTGAAGCTCTTATCAACTTGCATAAGTTGATAGCGAAGGCCGAAGATGGTGCTGTCGTTCAAACAGGAGCAAGTAAAGTCGAGGAAGACGTAATCTCAGACAATACCACCAAGTTTGAGGATGTCCGCAAGACCCTGAATACGAAGTTGTGCTCACGCTAGCCTAAAAATGACCCCCTTGCGCTAATTGAAAAATGACCCCCTTGAAGATCACCAGAGATCGACAACGTAGGGGGTGCCTCGGGT
>CACYXI010000175.1 GCA_902778265.1 uncultured Bacteroidales bacterium
TAATATCGGCAAATATAACAGCCCTAACGGACTGCCCTTTTAGATGCCGCTCCTTCAGAGCTCTTTCAACTGCATGGTAATCAACAATATACAACTGAAAGATTTCGTCGAACTCACGTTAATTTACTTTCCAAAAAGCAAAAGTAGCTTGCTTCTGTAATTATATTTTTTTCATCTCCCCTTGGGAGATTTCTGGGTGTGTCTTTAAGAAAGCAGTGCCCCTATAAGCCGGGTTCTGTACATCCGCAAGCCTCTCGGCAAACGGTGTGCCTTGTCATTTATCTAGTCCTGAGGTTACCCCCAGGCTCAAGCGTTCTACCCTCCACCGTAGTCGGATGACATTGGGCGAGCAACCCTCTGACGATGGTTTACGCGAACTTGCAGCCTCCGGAAGACACAGCACCGATGTCACCACCAGCCTGGTGAGCTCTTACCTCACCTTCTCACCTTGACACCTCCACGGCAATAACGATAAACGAGTTAGGGTTAAGGCCAAGAGATGCAGTCATTCTCTTCTGTCCGATCTTACCGTCACCGGTAACTCCTATTTTCGGGAGCGGAGCGCTCTTTGCTGCCCGGACTTTCCTCTCGCCCAAGTCACAAGTGATAATGGGCCAGCGACAAAGCCGGGGCACTGCTGTCAAAATATTTTGCTGACAACGTGCGAAGCATCCTCGCACGAAGAAATAGTGCGTGTCAGCCCCAAAGGCTGGCGCACGTCTCTGATTTCTGAGTGCAAAATTACTATTATTTTTCTGATTATGCAAATCATAGGGCAAATAATTTGGAAAGTGAAAGAAAAATGAAAAATGAAACGTGAAAAATCGGAACTATGATTCCCTTTATCACCTCCCTTGTTCCTCCGTTGATCCTTCGCTCTTCCTTCGTACCAAAGTCGGTGCAAAGTCGGTGCAAAGTCGGTGAAGAGGCGATTTAATAGTGGAGGATCACCGAGTTTGGTACGGAGGAAGAGCGGAATTACAAGGGGCTTATATGGAATTTTTATCCTTTTTGTGAATTTCTCGTAGATTTAACGAATTGAATTTGGTTTGGAAAGAAAAATTGTTTATGCTTTGCAGCATCAAAAGAATATCTTTTGTTTACATGCGGTGGGTGTACCTCGAAAGAGGAGCCTGCCGCTCCACTTTTTATAAATTATAAAAAAAGCATCTTTACAAATTTTATTCCACATTCCCAATTCTTATGATACTTTTATGTTCTTCCCAACCAAACTCGATGAACCTCCCATTCAATAGCGAACAAAGAGCGGAGGTTCATCGAGTTTGGTTCGAACTTACTACGGAGGCATTACCTTTTCGCAACAAGGCAAAATGAATATTTCTGGCGAATTATTTGCAATTATGCAGAAAATAGATTAATTTTGCAATCGGAAAAGGCTGAGAACTTTTGTACTCTTGACCTTAGACTTTTGACCTTAGACATTTAGCATTATGGCAAAATATCTTGACCCGAAAGCTGATTTGACCTTCAAGAAGGTGTTTGGTGAGCATAAGGAATTGCTCATCAGTTTCCTTAATGCCCTTCTGCCTCTGCCAGAAGGTAAGGAGATAGTGACATTGGAATACCTCCCTTCTGAGATGGTTCCTGTTAATCCCGACAAGAAAGATACCATAGTGGATGTGCGCTGTAAGGATAAGGACGGTCGTCAATTCCTTGTGGAAATGCAAATGTACTGGACGGATGCGTTCAGGCAGAGGGTATTGCTGAATACCTGCAAGGCATATTCATTGCCTGCTGATCGTGGCGAGAAGTATTCAGAATTGAAACCTGTCTATACTCTAAGTCTCGTTAATGATATTGCATTCCCTGAGCTTCACGATGATTTCTATCATTGCTATATGATGACTCATAGCAAGTATAAGGAATATACCATTGACGACATAGAAATGATATTTATCGAGTTGCCTAAGTTCAAGCCTAACACGGTTTTTGACAAGAAGATGGCTGTACTGTGGCTTAGATTCCTTACGGAAATTAATGAGCACACAAGAGAAGTTGACAAGGAACTTCTTATGGATGATAATGTGGCAAAGGCTGTTAGTCTTGTAGAAGAATCTGCATATAGCGATGCCGAACTATGGGCTATTGACCGTTATTGGGATTCTGTAAGCCGTGAACGCACGATAATGTCAGAGAAATTTCTCAAAGGTGAGGCTAAAGGACGTGAAGAAGGGCGTGCGGAAGGACTTGCTGAAGGTGAGAAGAAAGGTCGCTTTGAGATAGCGCGGAATCTTCTTGCAATGGGACTTCCTGTAGATTCTGTTATGAAAGCTACGGGGTTAAGTAAGGAAGATATTGAAACGCTAATGTGATATGCATTTGAAAACGAGCATTTGTTATGCTCATTAATCTAATAAAAACAAACAACATGAAAATGAAGATGATGACGCTTGCAGCCGTCTTTTGCTGCGCTATGGGTTTGACGATGTTCACCGCTTGTGGAAGTGATGATGACGACGACAAAGTTCAGGTGGATAGTAACACACCAGTTGCCGCTGTGATGGAATATGGTTTTGAGGTGTCAGACGATATGCTTACCGTATTAGATATGACTGTAGAATACTATGATAATGATGGCAAGCTACAGAAGGAAAATCTCACGCAGAAGAAGTGGGTAAAGACTGTTAAGGCAAAGTTGCCTGTATCTCTTGGCGCGTGTTTGAAAGCTCAGTTGAAGGATGGTGTTGATGTCAATACAATTGAGGCGATCAAGGTGTCACGTGGATATAAGTGTACGGCATATTCTATGACTGCAACAAGCAATATTGCAGGTAATGTTGAAAGTAGCAGTAATAATGCAACTCTTACTGTGAATGGTGAAAAACTTACATCGTTGCTCAGCGATAAGAATGGCATACTGATTTCATACCTCTATGATTTTGCTGATAATGGTAAGGTTGTAGCTGGCAGTTGGAAGTAAGATGTTTTTTTTGTAAGTGGTTTATGGGCAGGGCTGAAATGTATTAGGCTCTGCTCGTTATGTTTTGAATAAATTTATTTTCTGATTATTTTCTGCGAATTATTTGCAAGTGTGCAGAAAATGAATTAATTTTGCACTCGAAAATTAAATCGTGCGCCAGCCTTTGGGCTGACACGCACTATTTTCTTCGTGCGAGGAAGTCCGATGTTGATAATATCGGAGTATGTGTAAATCGCACGTTGCACCTTGAAAAGAAAAATATAGAATAAATGGCAAAGAAAAAACGTTGGCACTGCATTCCCGGTCAGCCTCTCACCGAGATGGATAAGCAGGTGATGTACTGGGAGAGTAAGGGCAAACTGGTGCCTACCCGTGACTTGATTCTTAACGATGAGCAGATTGAGGGCATCCGTCGTGCTGGTGTGGTGAATACTGGCGTTCTGGATGAGGTGGCAAAGAATATTCATGCAGGAATGAATACTCAGGAGATTGATGATATCTGTATGCAGTATTGCAAGGATCATAATGCTACTCCTGCCTGTCTCAACTATGAGGGGTTCCCTAAGTCTGTCTGCACAAGTATTAACGAGGTGGTTTGTCACGGCATTCCAAAGGAAGAGGATGTTCTTGAGGAGGGCGATATTATAAATGTGGATTTCACCACTATCGTTGACGGCTATTATGCAGATGCCTCTCGTATGTTCATCATTGGCAAGACCACTCCAGAGAAGGAACAACTCGTGCGTGTTGCCAAGGAATGCCTTGAAATAGGTATGGAGGCAGCAAAGCCTTATGGTTTTGTGGGTGATATTGGTCATGCTATAAAGAAGCATTGCAAGAAATACGGCTATGGCATTGTGACCGACCTTTGCGGACATGGTGTAGGACTGAAGTTCCATGAGGAGCCAGAGGTAATGCACACAGGCTATCGTGGAACTGGTATGCTTCTTGTTCCTGGTATGGTGTTCACCATTGAGCCAATGATTAATATGAAATCGCCAAAGGTCTTTATTGATGCTGACGACGAGTATGGTTGGGAGGTGATCACGGAAGATGAACTTCCTTCAGCACAATGGGAACACACGCTCTTGATGACAGAGCATGGAGTGGAGATCCTGACGTATTAAGGGAACTACGGCCTCTCCCCCCGCCCTCCCCCGTAGGGAGGGAGCCGGAAGGCGAACGGGGTATGCTCAGGCATTCCTAATTAAAAACTTCTCCAAACCGCTATGAAGGACTGCTATAAGACAACATCTCCAGATAGGTATCGCATTTTGAATGACAAAGCGAAAGAAATGCGTGCCAAGCCTACAGAAGCGGAGGATTTGCTGTGGCAATATCTTCGTGCAAGCAGGTTGGGGGTGAAGTTTAGAAGACAACATCCTGTTGGGGATTATATAGCAGATTTCGTGTGTCTGGAAAAACATCTTGTCATAGAACTTGATGGGAAATGTCATGAACAAGACAAAGAACATGACAAATTAAGAGATAATGAATTATTGAAACTTGGATATAGAACGATTCGTTTTACCAATGAAGAACTATTTGGTGAAATTGTATTTGTTTTAGAAACAATAAAAAGTAATCTCGATGAGTAATCAAGAAAATTCAAATATAAAACCATTAGCGGAAAGCCATTCGCATTCCGGCTCCCTCCCTACGGGGGAGGGCGGGGGGAGAGGCCGAAACCTTATTTTGGCTATAGAATCCTCTTGCGATGATACAAGTGCTGCTGTAATGGACGGAAGGATTTTACTTTCCAATGTTACCGCTTCACAGAAAGTGCATGAGGCATACGGAGGTGTGGTGCCTGAACTTGCATCACGCGCTCATCAGCAGAATGTGGTTCCTGTGGTGGATCAGGCTTTGAAACAAGCTGGCGTAAAGAAAGAAGAACTATCAGCTGTAGCCTTCACTCGCGGTCCAGGACTTATGGGTTCACTCCTTGTCGGCGTTAGCTTTGCAAAGGGATTCGCACGTTCACTTGGCATTCCTATGATCGATGTCAATCACCTTCAGGGACACGTAATGGCTCACTTCATACAGGAGAGGGTAGAGGACGAGACTGCTGAGGGCGGATATAAGATTGTGGATAATGCTCCGCCATTCCCATTCCTCTGCTTGCTTGTTTCGGGTGGAAACTCTCAGATCGTAAAGGTGAATGCCTATAATAATATGGAGGTGCTTGGCCAGACGATTGATGATGCTGCAGGTGAGGCTATTGACAAATGCTCAAAGGTAATGGGCTTGGGCTATCCTGGTGGTCCTATCATCGACAGACTTGCTCGTCAGGGAAATCCAAAGGCATATCAGTTTGCTGAACCACATATCTCAGGACTTGACTATTCCTTCTCTGGCTTGAAAACATCATTCCTTTATTCACTTCAAAAATGGGTGAAGGAAGATCCAGATTTCGTGGAGCATCACAAGGAGGATATTGCTGCATCCTTGGAATGGACGGTTGTCGATATCTTGATGAAGAAACTTCGTTTGGCAGTAAAACAGACTGGCATCAAGCATGTGGCTGTTGCGGGAGGTGTTTCTGCAAATAATGGTCTAAGAAATGCTTTCCATGATCATGCGAAGCGATTTGGCTGGACTATCTATATTCCTAAGTTCTCTTATACGACAGATAATGCCGCTATGATTGGTGTTGTCGGTTCGTACAAGCTTCAGGACAAGGACTTTTGCGGTATTGAGGTGCCTGCATTCTCAAAAGTTACATTTGAATAATTTATAACTTTCGCATAGCTCAAGTTGAAAGTGAATAGTGAAGAGTGAATAGTGAAGAATTAAAATTACCTTTTATCGCGAAAAGGTGATTGTCGGCTTTTGTGCTGCAATACAAACTTAAATTCTTCACTCTTCACTTTTAACTCTTCACTTGAAGTTGAGTTTGCGAAACTTCAAATATATAATTATGCAGTTCGAAAATAGAGTATTAAGTAAAGAGATATTGTTTGCTCTGTACGAGTCAGGAAAGACACTCGCAACAGCAGAGAGCTGTACTTCGGGCAAGGTGGCTGAGTCAATCACGTTGATGCCAGGTTCAAGCGCTTATTTTACTGGTGCTATCGTTGCTTATAGTGAGGAAGTAAAGAAAAACCTTCTCAAGGTTCCAGAAGAACTCATCGAGGAAAAGAGCGTTGTAAGTGAGGATGTTGCAGTAAAGATGGCAGATGGTGTTTGCGAACTTCTTGGTACTGACTATGCCATTGCAACAACAGGATTCGCTGGTCCTGGTGGCGGTACAAACGATAATCCTGTCGGAACAATCTGGATTGCTGCTGGTAAGAAAGGTGAGATGCGAACCGTGAAGCTGACGGAGAATGATGGTCGTGATGTGAATGTTGCTCGTGCCACATTCCGTGCTCTCCAACTTCTGCTCGAAGTGCTGAAAGAAGACTTCCCAATGCCAGACCTGAGTGAGGTTCCTGCGCCAGAGGCAAAATAAATGAAAAATGAACAATGAAAAGTGAAAATCATAAGAGAAGGAAAGTAGCTTATGTTTTTCGTTTTTCGCATTTAACTTTTCATTTATACTTTGGTAAATGCTAAAAAGAGTTAAAAATAGGTTTAAGTAGAAAAGTTTCTTTGTTAATTGAGAAAAAATGTGTAATTTTGCACCCTGTTTGGAATAAGTATCAATTAACGATTGTAAAAAACAAAGATAGCAATGTCTAAAATTTGTCAGATTACAGGTAAGAAGGCTCAGATGGGAAACAAC
>CACYXI010000176.1 GCA_902778265.1 uncultured Bacteroidales bacterium
CGACTTGATAAAAATCTTAGAAAACTTACAGGTGCACCTATTTATGTCGATGATACTCCTGGTTTGAGTGTATTTGAGCTAAGAACAAAGGCACGTCGTCTTGTAAGAGAGAAGGGTATCAAAATTATCATGATCGACTACTTGCAGCTGATGAATGCTGCTGGTATGCGCTTTAATAACCGTCAGGAAGAGGTTTCTACCATTTCTCGTTCATTGAAAGGACTTGCCAAGGAGCTTGACATTCCAATTATTGCCTTGTCTCAGTTGAGTCGTAATGTAGAAAACCGTGAAGGACTTGAAGGAAAGCGACCTCAGCTTTCCGACCTGCGTGAATCGGGAGCCATCGAGCAGGATGCCGATATGGTGCTCTTTGTTCATCGTCCAGAATACTATCACATCTATCAAGATGAAAAGGGTAATGATCTTCATGGTATGGCTCAGATCATTATAGCCAAGCACCGTAAGGGTGCTACGGGCGATGTGCTTCTTAGTTTCCGTGGTGAGTACACTCGTTTCGAGAACCGTGAGGAGGGTTTCATAGCTCCGCTACCTCCAACCGAAGGTGGTGAAATTCATGGTTCAAAGATGAACACAGGCGATTTGCCTCCTATGCCTGGTTTTGACCCAACAATGGGTTTTCCTCCACCTACAGCAGGTGGTGACGCACCATTTTAATGAATAATTAGGTAAAAAGTACCAAATCGAAAGAAAATAACTCAAAAAACTTACAATTTCTTTGCTCAGTTCAAAAACTATCGTTATCTTTGCAAATGTTTAAAGAGACGATAAATTATGAGCAATTCTATTAATATACTAAGCATTATTATTCGAATTCGACTACAGAAAATAGTTGGAAGTGATAAGGTGCGTATATGATAGATAATAGTGATAAACAAGAGCCTTTCTCACTTCCGTATGGAGTGTGGAAGGCTTTTTTAATGTGATAACAATTAAAAAAACTATATAATGAGCGATAGACTTTACATTTTTGATACTACCTTACGTGATGGCGAGCAGGTTCCAGGATGCCAGTTGAATACCGTTGAGAAGATTCAGGTAGCCAAGCAGCTTGAACTGCTGGGTGTTGACGTTATAGAGGCTGGTTTCCCTATCTCAAGTCCGGGTGACTTCAATTCGGTAGTAGAAATCTCAAAGGCTGTTACATGGCCTACTATCTGTGCTTTGACACGTGCTGTAGAAAAAGATATTGATTGTGCTGCCGAGGCTCTTAAATGGGCAAAGAGAAAGCGCATTCATACTGGAATAGGAACAAGCGACAGTCATATTAAATATAAATTTAATAGTAATCGCGATGAAATCATAGAACGTGCTGTTCGTGCCGTAAAGTATGCAAAGAAATATGTTGAGGACGTTGAGTTCTATGCAGAAGATGCAGGTAGAACAGATAACGAATATCTTGCAAAAGTTGTAGAGGCTGTGATTAAGGCTGGCGCAACAGTTGTGAATATTCCCGATACAACAGGTTACTGTCTTCCAGAGGAATACGGTAATAAGATTAAATATTTAATGGAACATGTTGACGGTATAGACAGAGCGCGTCTTTCAACCCATTGTCACAATGATTTAGGTATGGCTACTGCCAACACCTTACAAGGCGTGCTCAATGGTGCACGACAGGTTGAGGTAACTATCAACGGCATTGGTGAACGTGCAGGAAACACTTCACTTGAAGAAATTGCTATGATACTAAAATGTCATAAGGGCATTGGTATAGATACTAATATCAACACTTGCAAGATTCTGCCTACATCACGCATGGTTTCAAGCTTGATGAATATGCCTGTACAGCCAAACAAGGCTATCGTTGGACGCAATGCCTTTGCTCATTCAAGTGGTATTCATCAGGATGGTGTATTGAAGAATGTGCAGACCTACGAGATTATCAATCCTAAGGATGTGGGTGTAAACGATAACGCTATCGTATTGACAGCACGCTCTGGTCGTGCCGCTTTGAAATATCGTCTTGAGGTTAATGGTGTGAAAGTTGATGATGAAGAACGTCTTGATACTCTTTACAAGCAATTCCTTGTTCTCGCTGATAAGAAGAAAGAGGTTACCGATGATGATATCCTGATGCTGGCAGGAGCCGATAAGACTGCATCACATAGCGTTAAACTTGATTATCTACAGGTTACCACAGGTAAGGGTTTCAAGAGTGTGGCATCAATCGGTCTTGATATTGCAGGACAGAAATTTGAGGAATGCTCCACCGGAAACGGTCCTGTTGATGCAGCCATCTCAGCCCTTAAGAAGATTATAACCAAGAATATGACTCTCAAGGAGTTTACCATCCAAGCCATAGATAAAGGCTCTGACGATATGTGTAAGGTGCACATGCAGGTGGAATACGATGGTCACATTTATTACGGCTTTGGTGCCGAAACAGATATTGTTACTGCATCGGTGGAGGCTTATATAGATTGTATCAACAAGTTTAGAAATTAAAAATATTATATGAATACATTATTTGACAAGATTTGGGATAAGCATGTTGTGCAGATTGTAGAAGACGGACCTACACAACTTTATATTGATCGTTTGTATTGTCATGAGGTGACTACTGCTCAGGCTTTTGAAGGACTTCGTAATAGAAACCTCAAGGTTTTCCGTCCAGATCATGTTTTTGCCATGCCTGATCACAACACTCAAACACACGATCAGGATAAACCTATTACCGATCCTGTAGGTCGAAAGCAGGTTGAAACTCTTGATAAAAACTGTGAGGAGTTTGGTGTAACAGAATTTAAATACAACACTAAAGATAATGGTATCATACATGTTGTTGGACCAGAAAAGGGACTTTCGCTTCCAGGAATGACTATTGTATGTGGCGACTCACACACATCAACTCATGGAGCAATGGGTGCTGTAGCCTTTGGTATTGGTACTTCTGAGGTTGAGATGGTACTTGCCTCACAATGCATTCTTCAGCAGAAGCCAAAGTCAATGCGCATCAATGTCAATGGCAAACTTAACGAGGGAGTTACCGCCAAGGATGTTGCTCTTTATCTTATGAGCAAACTCACCACATCGGGTGCTACAGGCTTTTTCGTTGAATACGCTGGCGATGTTGTTCGCAATATGTCTATGGAGGGACGTCTCACTCTTTGCAACCTCTCTATTGAGATGGGAGCACGTGGAGGTTTTGTTGCTCCTGATGAAACCACATTCGAATATATCAAAGGACGCGAATATGCTCCTAAGGGTGAAGAGTGGGAGAGATGTGTTGAGTATTGGAAAACTCTCAAGAGTGGTGATGATGCAGTATTTGACCGTGAACTCAATTTTGATGCTGCTGATATAGAGCCACGTATCACATACGGAACTAACCCTGGTATGGGTATTGGCATAACCGAAAAGGTGCCTACATTAGACGAGATTCCAGAAGAGGAACAGGCTGGTTTCATAAAGTCGCTCAACTATATGGGACTGGAGCCAGGTGAAAAACTTGAGGGACATCCTATCGATTATGTGTTCCTTGGAGCATGTACCAACGGGCGTATAGAAGACTTCAGAGCTTTCGCAAGTATTGTTAAAGGAAAGCAGAAAGCAGACAATGTAACTGCTTGGCATGTACCTGGTTCGCATCTTGTTGCAAAACAAATTAAAGACGAAGGGCTTGATACCATTCTTCAGGCAGCAGGCTTTGAAATTCGCCAGCCAGGTTGCTCAGCTTGTCTTGCTATGAACGATGATAAGATTCCTGCAGGAAAGTATTCCGTATCAACAAGCAACCGTAATTTCGAGGGACGTCAGGGACCAGGTTCTCGCACTATTCTTGCATCTCCACTAACAGCTGCAGCAGCAGCCATCACAGGTAAAATCACAGACCCAAGAACTTTGTAATCATGAAACAGAAATTTAATGTTATAACTTCAACTTGTATCCCTCTTCCTTTGGAGAATGTGGATACTGATCAGATAATTCCAGCACGCTATTTGAAACTTACACAGAAAGATGGCTTTGGTCCTTATCTTTTCCACGATTGGCGATTTAATCCTGATGGTAGTGAGAAAAGCGATTTTGTTCTCAACAATCCAGATTTCAAAGATAGTATTATCCTTGTTGCTGGTAAAAACTTTGGCTCTGGTTCTTCACGTGAGCATGCTGCATGGGCCATTGCCGGCTATGGCATTCGTGTAGTCATCAGTTCTTTCTTTGCTGACATACACAAAAATAACGAATTGAATAATTTTGTGCTACCTGTTGTTGTTAGTGAAGATTTCCTGAAAGAGCTCTTTGACAGTATAGATGCTGATCACGCAATGCAGGTGAAAGTTGACTTACCTAACCAAACTGTTACCAACCTTGCTACAGGCAAGAGTGAAAAGTTTGAAATCAACGGATATAAAAAGCATTGTCTCATCAATGGTCTTGACGATGTTGACTTCCTTGTTGAGAACAGAGACAAAGTAGTAGAGTGGGAGAAGAAGTTTCTCTGACCATCGGTAGGAATTTAGTTGCTACAGAATGAATAATTCAATAGAAATAATGGATTGCACCCTTCGTGATGGAGAACAAACAAACGGTGTTTCGTTTCTACCACACGAGAAACTCATGATAGCAAGGTATCTTCTTCATGATGTGGGTGTTGACCGTATAGAAGTTGCATCGGCTCGTGTGAGCGAAGGCGAAAAGAATGCTGTTAGGATGATATGTCATGCTGCCGAAACAGCAGGAATGCTCGATAGGGTAGAAGTATTGGGATTTGTTGACGGTAATAAGTCAGTTGATTGGATTCGTGAATGTGGTGGCAAGGTTATCAACCTACTTGCAAAGGGCAGTAAACGACATTGTTCGCAACAGCTGAAGAAAACTACCGAGGAGCATCTTGAAGATATATTTTCTGTTCTTGACTATGCTGATAAGGTAGGAATGGAGGTTAATCTGTATCTTGAAGACTGGTCGGGAGGAATGAAAAACAGTCCTGAGCACGTAGAACAGATGATGAATGCTCTTTGTGGCAGCAACATCAAGCGTTTTATGTTGCCCGACACACTTGGCATTCTTAATCCTCTTGAGGTTGAAGAATACATCAGCAAGATGGTTGAGATGTGGCCACAATGCCGTTTCGACTTCCATGCACACAACGATTACGACATGGCTGTTGCTGACTCGCTTGCAGCTGTTAAGGCTGGTGTGCAGGGACTTCATGTAACAGTAAATGGCTTAGGCGAGCGATGTGGCAATGCCCCTATGGCTTCTGTTCAGGTTATGCTTCACGATATGCTGGGAGTGCAAACGCATATTGATGAGAGTTCTATGCTTGACGCCTCACACCTTGTTGAAGGATATAGTGGTATTGCTGTTGCTCCTAATGCCCCTGTGGTGGGCGATAACGTGTTTACACAGGTTGCTGGAGTACATGCTGATGGTGACAAGAAAGGAAACCTCTATGCCAACAATCTCAAGCCAGAACGTTTTGGCAGAAAGCGAGAATATGCTCTTGGCAAAAATTCGGGCAAGGCAAACATTATCGAAAACCTTCAGGCTCTTGGACTTAGCCTCACACCTGAACAGACAAAGGCTGTGACAAAACGCATTACCGAACTTGGCGACAAGAAGGAACGCGTAACACAGGAAGATCTTCCTTATATTGTTAGCGATGTGCTGAAGCACACATATAACGACGAAGAAAAAGTGAAGTTAGTAAGCTACATGGTATCAACCTCTTACGGCTTAAAACCTATAGCAAGTCTTAAAGTAGAGATTGATGGTAAGGAATATGCTGCCGACTCTACTGGCGACGGACAATATGACGCTTTTGTGAAGGCTCTCCGAAAGATATACAAGGACTCTCTGAACAGAACATTCCCCTTGCTCGATAATTATGCCGTGAGTATTCCGCCAGGTGGACGCACCGATGCTCTCGTGCAGACGGTCATAACATGGCGAAAGGAGGATGGGTCATTGCTACGCACACGCGGACTTGATGCCGACCAGACAGAAGCAGCCATCAAAGCTACTCTTAAAATGTTGAATATGATTTAATTTAGAAAATATGGATTTAAAAATTGCGATTCTTCCTGGTGACGGAATAGGACCAGAGATAATGAAACAAGGTGTTGCTGTGATGGAGGCTGTTGCAGCAAAGTTTAATCACAATTTCACTTTCAAGGAGGCTATAGCAGGTGCTCACGCCATTGACGAGGTGGGCGATCCTTTCCCTGAGGAAACATTTAAAACATGTATGGAAGCTGATGCTGTGCTGTTTGCAGCTGTTGGCGATCCTCGCTTTGACAACAATCCTACGGCCAAGGTGCGTCCAGAACAGGGACTACTTGCAATGCGAAAGAAATTAGGACTCTTTGCCAATGTACGTCCTGTAGCCACTTTCGACTGTTTGCTTCACAAGAGTCCACTCAAGGATGAACTTCTCAAGGGGGCTGATTTTGTTGTTATTCGTGAACTAACTGGCGGTATGTATTTTGGTGAGAAATATTTTTTTTTTAATGATACGGCGACCACCGAGATCTACACACGTCCTGAGATTGAGCGCATCTTAAAGGTGGCTTTTGAATATGCTATGAAGCGCAAGAAACACCTTACTGTTGTTGATAAGGCAAACGTGCTTGCTTCATCACGTCTGTGGCGCCAGATTGCTAAGGAGATGGAACCAC
This sequence comes from uncultured Bacteroidales bacterium, assembly GCA_902778265.1. GTDB lineage: Bacteria > Bacteroidota > Bacteroidia > Bacteroidales > Bacteroidaceae > Prevotella. The sequence goes on from CACYXI010000176.1 coordinate 6,642, forward strand.
AGTATCCTGAGGTAA
>CACYXI010000177.1 GCA_902778265.1 uncultured Bacteroidales bacterium
TCAGGGGCATATACGCTTCTTTGACAAAGTAGCCAATTGCTCCAACGAAGGCTGTAACTTCCATATCTTCCGTACCATCCTGGGAAAGAAACTGACCAACAGTGAACTGACCGACCTTATCATCAAAGGTCAGACCCGTGAACTGTCAGGCTTCAAGTGTAAGGACGGAAAACCATTCAAGGCAAAGCTGAAGAGAGACGATAAAGGAGGCATATCCTTTGTTTTCAGTCAGGAGAAGTAGCATTATAAACACACAAACAATACAAGAATGAAAGAATCAAAGCAAACAAAAGTAAAAGTCCGTGTACTTTCACATAGAGAGTTCGGCAATGTCAAAGTGGTTAATGACGGAGATTACAAGGGCTATGCTTGTCTTGATGACCTCTGTTACATCCTGAATTTGGAGAAGAAACAAGTGAAGGAGAAACTCGATGGTCATCTGTACACAGTATCACCTAAAGATCCTAAAGAGACGTTCCATGACATGGACTTTGTGGATGAGTTTGGCATCTATGTGATGTACATCATGATGTGATGTACATCATGAGTAAGGAGAAGAATACCATCCGAGTTCAGGAGTGGCTGGATGAAGAGTTTCTGAAGCCCTTGCATGAACAGGCAAACGCCCATTTTGGACTAAACAAGAATGACAGACTGTTCACCGAGTCCAATCTCCAGTTGGAAGTACTGCGCTATATGGCCACAGCAACCAACGTGATAAAGTCAGGCCACTTCAAGACGGGTAAAGCCATCCCAGAACTGACACGTTCACATCTGATAGGGTGGTGGCATAATCTCAATGACCAGTCTATCTTCATGCTCCAGTTCAATTGCCAGTCTGATTGCTGTCTGTATGGGAACATCAGATGGTAGATGGCAGAATTGATTTCTGCGATATGCATATCACCTTCCTCGATCTTGATGATGACAATCATGAGTTTTTGGTTATTGACACCATCATGCCAAGTAGCGCTATATTAGATGGTACCATCCTCGACTATATCATGGAAGACCAGTTCATCGATGAGGATATTATGGACCAGGAGAGCCTTGACCTCATTATGATTCTGAACGGTACGATGTCGTTTCACCGGTCTCGACGTTTGTAGAACTGGTGGATAAAATGAAAAAGGCAGAGAACCAATTGACTCTCTGCCTTTAGTTTTATGACTCAATGATAAGACACTTATACAATATAATCAACCTTAGTATTTGTGACTTTATCTATAATATCGAACAAATCTTTGAAGTATTTAAAAAGGTTTGGATCCGTTGATTTACATACTTCTTTTGCAAATTCTGTCTTTTTCTTTGTGCTTATTTCATATAACCCGGGAATATCAAGTTCTTTAACCATATCTTTCTCTTTAAGATATTGCTCTGGGAAATAATGCTCGATTTCAAAAAAGTTGAATTCCTGCTTGGTACGGAGATATTTATCCATCTCTCCGGGTACAGGAAGGCAGATTAGATAGACATTCGCTTTCTTGTGCTTTTTTAGTGTATTAGGAATCATTTCATCATAATCTCTTTCTAGGCGCTTGTATTCCGAGATGCCTGCATTGTCATGGTCGTATATAGCAATGATAGCATCGTAATCATCTGCATAAGATAGCGAACTTTCAAGTGCTTTGGATATAGCTTGTGAAGAACCAGTATCCCCATGCTCTGTGGCCATCTTGATATTCCAATATGGGTTTTGACCATCTGTCAGAACTAAAAATGCATGTTCGATGAGCATGACATCTGTCTTTCCTTCAACTAATATTTTCACTTTCCGGTCTGCATGGATATTGTCGAGAGCAGAAAATCGGATTTTGGTTAAGGGATCTTCGATGATTTTTTGAAGGGCAACACCCAATGATTGCTTGCGATATTCTTTTTTTAGTTCAGTCCTTAACTGTTTGTATTTCTCCTTACCTAACATCGCTAAAGAAAAGTCCGCTATGAGATACAACGATGGATCCTTTAAAATGTCAGTATTCCATACTAACGTTTCAAAGGGTTGGTTGTCTCTTATTCTGTCTGATTGAAGTGTAACAGCAACTTCAAGAAGTTTGTAACCCAGCATAGGAATCTTAGCCTTGTCGCTATAGTTAGTATCGGTCATTCTCTTTAACTGCTCCATTAGCTCTGCATAAGATAATTGTAGCGGTACTTTAAGTGTAATGGAATTAAACATTTCAAAGAAATGAACGAAATTTAATAAATGAAGGATAGGAAGCCTAAAATGCTTAAACAATTTCTTCTCATCAAAGGCCATCTTCTTAATAATCTCGTTAGATTCTAGAACCAGGTCTAAGGCTGTAAGGACTACATCTTTTCTAATCTGGTTATCTGTCATGTACAAAGCTTGAAGTAAGTATCCTGCACCTTGTATGCCTGAGATATATTCATCCCACCGCTTTAAAGTCTTAAGTTTCTTGTTAATTTCTTTTGTGAAAAGTGGCATGTCCTTGGCTTTACCCGCATAGAATATGGCAACGTTCTGCCAATTGAGATCGGTAAAGTTGTCAATCAAATCTTGTTCATCTTTCTGCTTGAATTTGAAATATTCAACTGCTGTATAATATTCCATATACGAATCGTGGCTAAATGAAACCCATTTATGCTCTTTTAAATAAAGTATTCCTGTGTTTCTAATAAGATACTCGAGAACGTCTTCAAGTTGGGCATCTTTTATGGGTAAAGTCTTGCCATGGAAATAGTCCACAAAATGCTGTATGAACTCTTCTTTTGTTAATGGCATGTGACCAGGACGGTTCATTAGCAAGGTTGCATAGAGTGATAAAATTCTCTCCTTAAAGGCAATGTCAATAAACTCAACCTTACTTGAAACCACAGCTTTGCCGATGATAAGACTATTGAAATTATCATAGATGTCAGCAATAGTGGCAGGTATCTCAAAATCGGTTTCTTCATACAAGATTGAGATAAGAGATAATGTCAAGGGGGTAATCGGCAACTTCTCTATAATCTTATTCTCTCGGAGAGCATTCAGTAAATTGTCCGTTTTAAATTCGTCCCCTGAGAAAAAAGTGCTTATGAATCTCCTAATCTGATCGGAATTGAATCTGTTAATGTCATACGATTGTGAGTTTTTTATCTCCATGAGTTCTAAAAATCTATCGCCTGACTCTCTCGTTCCGATGTAAAATTTTATACCCTTGTCATTGAAGTCATTTCTTAGCTGTTTTATTATATACGCTTGCTTATCTTCCTCGAATTCATCAATGCTGTCTACAAAAAGGTGTATATTGTAATGTTGTGAGATATTATGCAAATCAACTTTCTTTGTTTCACCATCTCCAAATCTTATTGCCAGTTTACTTTTTAACAGTTCATTAATTTCGTGGTTGTAATTCTGAATTTCCATAGCTGTTATATAGACAGGAATACTTTTCTTAGCATGATCGGACGCATTGCGTAAGATCAACTCATCTCCTGCATGTTTGAAAAGAGTTGATTTTCCGGAACCGGACAGTCCAGAAATGATCAATGGTTTCCTGTCATCTATGACGTCGGTCAATGTCGCTCTTTTCTTAGTGGGAGTATGAGTTTTCGTATCTTCCGTATATGTAGAGAGCTGTGGATCTATGTAGATACTTACGAGCTTCTGGATTTTCTCGTTGGGTATATTGAGTTGTTTGAGCTCGTTGTCCTTTGACATTTCGTTTTTGTAATCTTTTTCATACTGCAATAACTTGATGTCATCATGTTTCCAAAAATCAGGAAAGTTTTTGTCCATGAGTACAATAAGAGCATCTCTATCAATAAAGTTGACCTTGAAATTCTTTATTGAGTCATTAATTCTATCTTTGAAACCTTTGGAAATGTATGACCTTGAGATAACAGTCGTATTGGCAGAATACTTGTTTTGTGTTCTGACAATATCATTGACTATGTCATCTGTATTAGTAGTTCCACTCAATTTCTGTTCCAAAATGATAAAGCAATGAGGTGTTTCAGATAACATACTTTTAAGTGTAGCTACTATCGCGTTATTATCCACATTGACATCTACGAATCCTTCTTTTTCAATGACCTGTACAAGAGCTTTAATAAACTCGCTAGTGGTAATACTGGCTAATTTTTCTATCTTATCCATTGTCGTATTTGTTATATGATTGCAACTAATATTTTAACACATGCATGCTGTTTCATCCGATTTTGTTCTTCAACTTATCAAGTTCCAGTTTTGTGAACCCTAGGATTTCACGTCCAAGTTGATGCATTTCAGTTGCGTACTTTTCAAGAAGCCCAGCATCATCTTTTGAGAAATGCTCCTCTGAATGTAGAATTGCATCTTCGAGGTATACAGGATGAACTTGGAAGTTGAACCCACCGGAAATCTTGTTGTTGACAAATTCCTTGAATGACTGTGTTTTCTCAACCTCTTCGTCTGTTGGCTTAGTGCCATAGATATGATAGTAAAGCCATATTTCGAAGGAAGGATTGCTCTGTGCAACATTCCACGCATTATATGCTTTTACTTCATCCAGTTTGTCAGTGATGTGCTGGTTCTGTTCATTACAGAACTGTCGCAGCGGCGCAATCTTTCCTTCGGTCTCCCATGTGTCTGTATCGATAACGAACCAAACGGTATCACCATATTGGTAGTTGATGGAATATAGTCTGTCCTCTCCTGTCAGAGTTTTCTTTGACAGCTCCATCAGTTTCAGCGGGTCAGTGCCTGTCGTTGGTGGTATCGTGATAACCTGCAGGTTTGATGACAAGCCTTCAAAAAAGGCAAAATAGTCTGGTTCCGTACCCTTGCCCTCGCAAATGACATATATTTTGTGAGAGTCCTTTGTCGGCTTTTGCTTGCCGTAGTCTCTTATTCTTCGAATCATATTACCAGTGCAAGTCTTTGAGGTTCGACAAGAATGGAATACCACCATAACGTCCGTTCAAGTAGCCATTCTCGATGTTAGCAGTCTTGTGGATGTTATAGTCGCTGAGAGGGTAGAGTTGGGTTGCCTGCTCGGAATCCTTTTGGGCAAACCAGATTTCATCGGGACGGAAAATATTTTGGTCGAGCAGCCCGGACTCATGAGTGGTGAAAATCAGTTGTCCTTTGGCTGTATCGCTCTCTGACAGTTTCTGTATGATGTCCTTGATGAGGATAGGGTGCATGCTGCGTTCGATCTCATCAACGATATAGACACCTCCCTGCTTGGTGACAGCATAGAACAACGGCATATATTCAATCAGTCTGCGAGTGCCGTCAGACTCTGAATTTAATATCATTTCCACTTCCGTGCCGTCCAGTCTGGTATGAATGCCAACCAATGTCTTGACATACAGAGCACCATCCTCAAATACATAGTTCGCATTGTCGCTGTTCTGGATGTCAATCTTTGCAATAGGCAAACCTGGCTGACCTTTGGCCCGCTTCACAATTTGCTGCAGATCAGTGTTTCCCTTGATTTCGTCCTCTCCAACAATCTCTTTCTTCACAATCAACTTGGAGATACCCGTCTTCATCTGGGGGATGGTCTCGTTGACCAGTTTCTCAAAATCTGGATTCTTGTCGAGCAGGTGTGGAACAAAGCTGGCAACCGTTTTGGGCGTGTATATTTCAAGCGAAAGGTTGAACCAGTTGTAGGCAGAAGAGACCAGTGGCATTTCCTTTGGATAATATTTTCCAAGGAATGACAGCAGAAGCATGTCTGGTCTTACAAGTCTGTTGAGTGCATCCATGAAAGATTCTGTACTGGCATTGACCATATAGTCGGCATTAATGGAGATTCCATTGGCATCCCGGACAAAGAGCTTAACGTCCTTGGTCTTCTTGCTGAGATACAGCTCCTCTAATACGACGCTTTGAGTATCGAATTCGATGTGGTAATAGAATACATTACCAGCGGCGAAAAATTCTATCGCCATTCCAGAAGGTTTGGTGAGACATTCATCGTCAAATCTGAATGTTGGTGACTCGGGGAAATTAAAGAATGTCAAGCTCTCGGACTCAACCATGTTCTTCAGAAGTTCTATAGATGTGAGTAGATTGCTCTTTCCTGCACCGTTAGCTCCATAGATGGCGCTAAGGCGCAATACTGTAGCATGGCCACACTCAATCTTATGATTCTCGTGGCTATGGCTCTTGCTCGATGGAAAACTGTTGAATTCTACAGCATTCTTGAATGAAGCCAGATTCTCTGCAATAAATCTTAGTAACATATAGATTCCGTTAAAAATTCACGGCAAATATAAAAATATTATTTGAATTATGCAAATTTTCATCGAATTAAATTGAATTATTAACTGAATTTAGTGGTTTTGACGAGATTTCTGCCCTAAAAATATGCAAATTCGATGCTTTACATTCAACTTTATGTTTCATTGTTATAATCCACAATAGCTATACCGCACTTAATCAGCCGATACATGTTTATGGAAACACAGATGGGAAGAGCTATAAGACCGATAGCCATAGAGACTGCCAGTTTGATTATCATGAAGATTAGCATTGTCAGGCAACCGCCGATGCAAATCATGTTGTTCATGAAGCTGGATAGCACTTTCAGCCCACAGAAAAGTGCTGCCATGGCATAGCCATCAAAGATACGTCCATCAGGAACATTGTCGAATACCAGGTTGAGCCTGTACCCGATGATGAAGAGTACAGCGTAAATCATCAATCGCAAGAAAGCCTCACGAAAAGCCCTTGCCTCGTTATAGTCGCTGAATACCAGGGAAAGAATCCTTCCCATTCTCTTGAATACTGTCGTGTTTGTTGTTGTCATCATTGTCGTACTGTCTTTAAAGTTGAAATTATGAATTGAGCCATATCCCTTTTGTGGAGTATCTATCTCCATCAGGGTGCAGCCATGACACATTAGCGTGTCTCATGTGGACTGGGCATGTAATGTGTCTGCCTACACCGATGGAAAGAAGAACTTATCAAAGAATACCGCCCTTGTCTTTCTGCATGAGTTGAATCTTCTCTTTGTTGCGCTCGATGAAGGTACGGCATACCGCATTGAGGATGTTGCCGAAGTTGAACTGTCTGCAGTTGATGCGGATGATGTCGAGAGCCCGCTTTATCTCCGGGTTCAGAACCACGGTAATCCTGTTCTCGTCGGGATTGTCGTTATAGAACTCAGCGTATCGGAGCATTGTGTCCCACTCACCAGAACCTGCCTCGATGACGGGTTGAACATTTGTCTGTTTGCCTCTTCGCGCTCTTGTTACTTTCGGCCTTTGTGGTGCCAGGTCAACCTGTATAACCTCAGAACTTTCGTCCTGCACTTCTGCATCAGAAGCTGAGTCCTCTATTGTCGTAACCTCCTTCTCTTCTTCTGTAGGAATCGGATCATTTTGCGCATCCATGAATGCACCCAATGAATCCAGGTTAAGGATGTCGGGCTGTTGTATTAACTTGTTTGCTGCCATATTATTCCAGTTTTTGAAGTTCGTTGTAAATCATATCGAAGGCCGGAGCTACACACTCAGCCTGAATCTTCGTGTT
>CACYXI010000178.1 GCA_902778265.1 uncultured Bacteroidales bacterium
GAAGGCGAAAAATTTGTGTGGTACATTTTTCTGAGGTCAAAAAAATCGATACTTGAAAATCAGAGAGTTAGACTCCTATAGGCTGCAAGTTGGGTTAAAAGATCCTCAAAGATAACGATAAGATCTTTTGTGATAGCCCCATTTCTTTCTATCATCCGGAATGGAGATGATTCTTTAAGAACCTTGTTTAAATCATTGATGATTTCACGAGCTTGTAACTCAAACATCATATAGTTGACCATGGAGTCACCTTCCTTCCAAAAGTCGCTATGCCAGCCATATTTGTATTTCTCCCATGCAAAATACAACACGTTCTTATACATTTCGATGACTTGGTTGTTTTGAAAAGCCAACTCTACATCACCAGTTTTATTCCCTATTTCAGAAAATTGCTTCTGAATATGAGACAAGGCCTGTACCAACGACTTTATGTTATCTTTGCTAGTTGCTGTATTATGACTATATGAACGTGCCAGATTATCAAAAACGGTTGTGTCGACTTCGTTCTCATCTACATCATCGTCATCTTGGTCCTGATCTACCTTATCCCAGTGATTCTGCTTTATTGCATCGAGGAGTTCATTGATGGCGTCCTCTCCAAGCATTGATTTGGGAATACCGATGAAAGGTGAATTTGTTTCTGCATCGTCGATTGCAGTCAATGCTTTCTGAGCGATATGATATGCTCGATTGGTATTGTCTATCTTATAATTGCAAAGGGCAATGAACATAAGTATCTTTGGTTTTAGCATTGAAACCTGCCCGTCATTTTCCTTATCATGAAGTTGGTTACATTTAACAAAGAGTTTAAGGGCTTCTACTATGCATTTTGCATCTGTAAGATTCCTAACATTGGCATGATCATTATACAATTCAACAGCTCTTTCCATAATAGCTTCAGTATTCATCATGCCATAACTGGACAATTCGCTGAGAATATGCTCTGCTTTGGGAATAGATTCCACAGAGTCAGCATCAACTTGAACAGGTTGATCAAGTTCTACAAGCTTTCCATAAAACTCAATGAGTCTATCTGGATTCGTCATAGCAAACCTTACACAGGAAATCGTACCGTTTTTCACAAAGAGATGGCACACCATAGGGATAACAGGATTAAAGTCAGATGTTGCATGGACATACTGGATCCTGTCTCCCAATATCTGAGAACCCACCAGCTCAAAGCTAAATGAGGAGGGTATGCGCAAGTTACCTTTGTCACTCAATATGAAATGGATGACATTGTTGTGCACGGTGCCAGAAATCCCACAAGAAAGTCCTCCTTCTGAAATGCATTGCCCCCCTTGCCACTCTTCGTATCTATTGGCCTGGAATCTGAAATTCCTCTTGTAGAAATTGTCTATAACCATATCTACTTATTAATGACGATTGAGCTATTCCTTAAAATAACTGGAATTGAATCCGATATTGTGCATCAGCATTGCTACTGCAAGAAGTCTCCTGCTATCACCATTAGCATGGTCTACCATATAGGATCGGAACTCATCCTTCTCTTGATTGCTCAGTTGTCTGGCAATATATATTGCTTCGTTCTGATCAATCTTAATAATATCTTGCAATATAGGAAAAAGGTCCTCCTGTGAATAAACATGGAATAGGTCTACAAATAAGCCAAATATATCCGGCTCGTTTGTTCTGATCTTTCCACCATAGGAGATTCCCATGATGCCCAATCCTATTCTTGCCATCGCTTTTTTCTGACGGCTATCTAATGATTCTAACATCTTTACCAGTATTTACATGAATCCAATTCGTTTTCTCTCATTCCTGTTCACAGATGTATCAAGCTGCTTCTGAATGTTCTGATAGAAGCGTATGTCGTCAGCACTCACAGAAGGAGTGTTTTCTCTAATAACTTCCTCCAACAGCTGCTGAGAAATATCAATGTCGTCCTCAAATGCTCGAGTAGCAGCGTCATTCACAATGTAAGATATGTCGGACGCAACGTAGCACTCTGTCATATCAGCCAGTTTAGAGAAATCAATATTTGCATCTTGTGGGCGATCCTTCATGTGAATTCTGAATATACCCTCGCGAGCCTCTTTATCAGGAACAGGAATATATATCATCTGGTCTAATCTCCCCTTTCTTCTTACTGCGGGGTCAATGAGGTCGGGTCTGTTGGAGCTGGCTATCACGAAAACTCTGTCTTTACCACAGTTATTCATCTGAGAAAGGAATTCATTCACCTCTCCTGACTCACTTGAATTGTTGATATTGCTACGATTGGGCACCAATGCCTCAAATTCATCGAAGTTTAGAATAGTTGGCGCATTCTTTCTTGCCTCTTCAAACAAAGCGCCGATTTTCTCCTGAGATCCATGAACGTATATGCTTGCCAAGTCAGACGACTTGATGAATACATAATTGTAGCCTGCTTCTTCTGCGAATTTCTCAGCGATAAAAGACTTGCCACATCCAGGAGGACCATATAACAGCATGCCGTTAGGTATCTGAATTTTGAATTTCTCAGCACGCTCAGGATTCTTCAATACGTTGATGATCTTTTTCTGCATGAATGTCTTAATCTCATTCATGCCTGCGACATCCGCAAAGCCATTGCCTTTTTTCGGATGAATATCAGGAGCGTTTTCCTGCTGACTGACCTTAGTCATTGATATTGGGGCACTAGAAACCTCTATTTTCCCTTCCAGGGCATCAAGGAACTCTTTAGCTGTTGCGAATCGCTGCTTAGGATCAGGTGCTAATGCCTTGACCATCACTTTGAGCAAATTGCTGTCCATCTCCATAACTTGGATATTGGGTATTGTCAATGGGCTATTTCGCTTTTCGATAATTGTCTGAACCTGCTCTTGTAGGGTTTTGCCTGCAATATCTGTCTCCCATGGCATAATACCGAAAATCAGTTTGTACATCACCACGCCAGCGGAGAAAATGTCAGACTTTGTAGAGCCTTCTCCCAAAAAACGCTCGGGAGCCACATAATAAAGATTTTGCCCATGCCATGACATTGGGTCTGGTTTTAGATCTGCGAACCTAGCAGCACCAAAGTCAATCAATTTAAGGTTATTGAAATTTCCAACTACATCAAGCAGAATATTTTCAACGGTCACCTCATTATGAATAATCGGTCTATTCAAGGTGTGAATATAGTTCAGTGCGGAGAGCAAAGCTGTCATCACTTGCTTTATTTCCAACTGACTCAAGCTACTTCCTCTGTAGAGACGATCATTAAGGTTCTCGCCCTTCACATATTCTGTGACGATATAGAGAAGCTGGTGCCCATCTTTCTCTAATCTGTCCTCATCAACAAACGAACATAGATTGTCTTGGTGAAGCATGGAGGCTATCTCTGCCTCAATTACTTTTCCATCCTTATCGTACTGAAAGACTTTTAATTCTTCCATATAGATAAGTTTAAGGAACTTTACTTTACCCAGCTTATCCTTTACTCTATAGTTCTCCGCATAGGACAACCCATTGGTATCGCAAGTGGCTTATTTTTAGCAACTTGCGATTTTTGTTTTGCCAAATATACCATATACGTACCATTATAACTTCCAAAAGCAATTCAATTCAACTCGATTTCAACATATATTTTGTGTAGCATCCAGTAAGATTGAAAAGGAAGCAATGAAACCATCAAGGCTCAAGTCTCTGAATTGTTCCTTTTTTCATAAATTCCAAGCGAAAACTTTGATATTTCCAAAAAACTCTTTATCTTTGCAACGTCATCCTGCTTATAGACGAATCCGTAAAGGAAGATTCTAATGGCGGTGGTGATACTTTATATAGGAAAGCGTTTATCTACGCTTGTTCTTGACGTCTGGAAACTTGGCGGTTAAAAGACTTAGTCACGAACATAGTAGCGATAGATGCTCATGGGTATGTAATATCCATACACCTCTTATTATATATAGGGGGCGGTATGCTGATAAACATATCGGCGTGGGCTTCTGCGTTGCTCGTTCTACTAAGTCGGGCAACGCCAAGGCCTCCAGACGTGGGACGAGAGACGATAAGGATCCCACGCTTTTTTGTATAATTTCACTAACATCAGGTTTCAACGCTGGCTTGGGGATTAACCGGCACATTTATAGGGTTAATCAATATGACTGATAGCATTGTACGAGCAATCCCTTCAGCGAAGAAGTTGACAAGCGTTTTGTCATTGGCTGTTTTGAGCTTTCTTCCTTCCTTAAAGGCGAATGCTCAGGTTGACTATTCGGTGGTTTATGTTAACGAGGAGACAAGCCTTAACTTGACCCAAATAACTTCTGACAACGATTATGTCTGCATGCCGCAGGTGAAAAGAAGCGGACGAAATGTCAATTGGCTTTCCAACAGAATCATCGACATCTCTGTTGATGGTGCCCAGTTAGCTTATCTCTCTGCGCGAAACAATACGACGAACATCTTTATCAAAGGCGTCTCAAAGCAGGGCGGCTCTGTACAAAGAACAAACAGAAGCGCTGTGCTTGACTTCTCCTATTCGCCTGACGGCAAGTATATCTGCTTCAGTGAGAGTAACGGCAACTCCAATCATATTTTTCAAACCAGCGCCACGAATGGCTATATCTGCCGGCAGATTACCAGCAACAGCAAAGATTACTCGCCAGTGTATTCAAAGGACATGAAGGACATCTTCTTCACACGACAGGAAGGCAAGGGCTTTAACATTTGGAGCTATAACATTGCAAACAATTTTCTGTCCAATTATTCCAAAGGAATGAACCCCTATCCATTGAGTTCAGGCGTGATGTTGTGTTCGCGTACCAATGCCGCTGGCAGAAGTGAAATCTGGAGAGTCAACTACAATACGGGCAATGAAGAATGCATAGTTGCGGATCCCGTGAAGAGTTTCACCACGCCCCAGATCTCTCCTGACGGCAAGTGGATCCTCATGGTTGGGAGCAGTGTTTTGATGAATGGCAACCGCCCCTATTCCAACACAGATATCTATGTATGCCGTACGGATGGCACCCAGTTGTCACAGCTAACCTATCATGCCGCTGACGACCTCAGTCCCGTATGGAGTCGTGATGGCAAATACATCTATTTTATATCCCAGCGTGGCAGCGCGACAGCAACTGCCAATGTATGGAGAATGTCATTCGAGTTATAACCAACATTATTCATCAACAAACTTTTAGATTATGAGAAAACTAAGACTCGTTGCTGCAGCTGCACTCATGGCAGTGTGCACAGGCGCTTTTGCGCAGTTCTCTAACTCCTCCTCGTCATCAGCATCAGCAGTATCCGATGGCTGGAGCACCGCCTACCTGCAGTGGAACCCAATAACGTTTGCGCCAGATAAAGGTGACGACACAGGGTTCACAGGTTTCTCCGTCGGCTACAACAAGGCCTTCGGCGTGTCCTCTACTGTACCTTTGTATGTAGAGGCCGGCATTGGGCTTCAATACGCGTTCCACACTGAGGATTATGATGGTGACGATGATGGCGATTGGGGGTATGATGTAGAATCTGAGAAATTTAGTATGCTCTCACTCAAGGTTCCTGTCAGTTTCATGTACAAATGGAATATTCCGAATAGCTCAATAGCCCTTGCGCCTTTTGTTGGCTTAGACCTGCGATTCAACATCCTTGGCAACGCTAAGGTTTCCTACAATGACGATGATGAAGATAAACTTAACCTTTTCGACGAAGACGATATGGGCGACAGTGGTGCTTGGAAGCGTTTTCAGGTTGGCTGGCACACCGGCGTGAATGCTTACTTCGGCAAATTCTTGGTTGGTGTCTCCTACGGTTCAGATTTCTCCGAGATTGCCAAGAAGTGCAAATTGCACACAGCTTCTTTCACACTGGGTTACACATTCTAAAGGATAATACATGAGGATGTTCGTGTGCCATAACTGCACACGAATGTCCTCTGTAGCATCACACCGAAGAAACCATATAGTTATGAAGAAGAACTTTTATTGCATGTTTTTAGCGCTGCTCGCCACAGTGCTATGCATTGGCTTCACAGGTTGTTCCAGCGATGATGACGACCTGGCGGAGAGCGAGGTGAAGACCTCCATCGTTGGGACATGGGAGACCACCCATTACTCTGGGTATACGTACGATGACACAAAGGAAGAGAATATCATCAAGGTAGACCAAGATATCCCTGATGATGATCTTAAGCAGCGCATTTCGTTTACCGAGGATGGCATCTACACTTGGTATTATTATTATCGAAGCCGTTGGAATATTGAAGATAGCGACAAATACGAGGTTAAGGGCAACACGCTTCGCCTCTACTATTCTGATGATGACGAAGAACCCTACGAGGATGCCAAGATTGTGTCCATCAACAGCAAGACCATGGTTGTTGAGAGCCACCTTGAAGAAGGCTCCAAATACACCTATCGCGTAACATTAAAAAGAGTTGATTAGAGAGCCATCTAATAGTCTCACATTGCGCTGAAATTGAACAAGAACCTAAAATCCGCAAATATTTTTTCGAGTGTCTGATTTAGCCCTTGCTTGTGACGATTCTGTCTGACTCTGGGCTTAGAAACGCTTGTCATTACTTGT
>CACYXI010000179.1 GCA_902778265.1 uncultured Bacteroidales bacterium
AAATAAGGCAAAAACGGGACAAAAATGGTTAAACAATGCAAAAATGACAGCCAATTATTTGGTTTGCAACATAGAAGGACGGCATATTATAGGGTAGTGCGGGAGCGCTACCATATTGAGGATTTTGTAGTCTGCAAGCCCAGTATGGGCGACATAATTCCATATTTCGCGGTGTGATATGAAATTATATCGCACCTACGGCGCTATTGGGTATATAGGGTTAATGTTACGTGGGATGCACCCACGCCTATATTATTTCGCCTTTACAAGGCTTTTTCGGAAATTTGTACCTCCTCTCCCTATTTTAAATAACAGTTATATGTTATGTTCGCGCTCAAACGAGCAAAAGAAAAGACGGTGTGGGTTGAAACCACAGCGTCGTAAAGACCGAAAAATATTACATGAAATGCTCGTGAAAATGGGAAATTTCGTTCCATTTGCGCGTTTCGTGTTCGAAAAAACAAGCAAAAATGCGTGTTTACGATCAATCATGAAAATAACATATTTCAAGATATGTTACTCACACCCCTCAACAGAAGGCTCAGAATGGCACATGAGGATCCAAGTAACATATATCAGTTACCGAAAAGGGACACCCTACCACTCCTTCTAAAGTTCAAAATATATAATATAATAATTATATATTATATTATATATTTTGAGGAATAATTCGTACACTCTCCCCCTCCCTCGTTTCGGTAACTGATATATGTTACTTGGAATTGTTTTACGAAAATATTTCTCTGTATATCAATGTGTTACGAGTGTAAAATGCAATTTATTGGCAAGTAACATATTTTTTTTATGTTACTTTGGGGGCTTTCGGAAAAATTGTAGTAACTTTGCAGCCGAATAAGTGAAGAACGAAGAGTGAAGAGTTAAGAATTTAAGTCACGTTTTCCAATCAAAGGCCACGAGCGGAAAAATTAGTGAAGAATGCCATGCGGCGCACGGCCCATCGCCAAAGGTACAAACTCAAATTTTTCACTCTTAACTCTTCACTCTTCACTCTCGAACCAACTCCGCTTCAATTCTGTTGCAAATCCGTTGCAAATCCCATTCTGGAATGGGAGAATGAAGGGAGAAGGAAAAGCTCAACAGCGGTGGGGGGGACTGACGCGCAACAGGGAAACAATAGATGAGAATCTATACCGACTGCCTATTTGGGACGATGTAAATGCGGAAACGAAAAAGGGCAGCTCTTTCGAACCGCCCCTATTAGGTACCGAGCTTTTTGCTCTCATTGACTTATCATTTGTTAGCATCCTTCAGGTTTGCAATAGCGAGGTTGAGGTCTGCTTGGGTGACACGTCCGTAAGGATCGAATTTCTGCTGACTCTTGGCAGAACCACCTTTACCCTCGATGATATGCCAGGTGGCACACCAACAAACGGCTTCCCAATGGTCGTAGTCAATATCGTAGTAGTCAAGATATTCATCGCTACGTCCGAAGTCTATTTCGCGTTTCAGATTGAATGCCTCTGCATATCGCATAAGCATAAACGTGAGATCCTGACGGGTGATCCATTTGTCTGGAGTAAAATAGTCGCCTAAGAACTCTGGGAAACCCATCGTCATAGCTCTCAACTCGCCCCAGATGATTGCTTTCTCGTATGTGGTGCCGGCTACGTCCTTGAAACTTGACTTATGGCCTGAAACCTTTGGACTTCCAGCCATCTTGTAGAGGTAGTTGATTACATAGCCTCGTGTAAGACAGTCGCTTTCCTTCACGCCAGGATCCAATGGCGAATACTTCTCCTTAACAGCAGGTGTGCCGTTTGACTTATCGTTTATCGTAACGTCGAGATCAACCCAAAGATAGAGTTTATTGTCATCGCCGGTAGAAACATCACCGCCCAGCTTGATATACCATTCATGATCAATTTTGTCTCTTTCGTAAGTACCTTCGTTATGGACTTTTATGAGGTATGGATTGCTACTGAGGTCTAATGATGTAAGCTTGTTGTGAGCCGCCCACAGGAAGCGCAACTGCGGATTCTTCGAGATGTTGAGCTTGCCGAGACTATTGTCCTGACATTGTAGTATCAGCAGTTTCGGGTTTTTCGACAGATCTAATGAGCTGATCTGGTTGTAGCTACAAATCAGTTTGTAGAGTTCGGGACATTGGCTTACATCCAGTTTCTTGATGCCTGTCTTGGCGCAGTTGTAGGTCTGAAGGCCTTTTAGATTGCTGATTGCTACGTCGCCGAGCTGTTCATTGCCCCAGATGTCGAGACGCTTCAATATAGAGTTGTTGGAGAGGTTGAGCGAGGTGAAATTATTCTTGAAAGCGTCTAAATGCTGGAGCTTTGGATTCTTGCTCAGATCGAGACTCTTGAGTCCGCACGAACCGCACATAAGATGTTCCAATTCTGGATTGTGCGTAACATCCAACTCCTTGAGTGGGGTAGTGTTACATTCTATGTACGCCATCTTTGGGTTGTTCTTTACGTTGAGCGCCGTTAGCTCTTTGCAGTCGTGGCAATACACCCATACGAGGTCATCAAGACCTGTAAAATCGAGCGATGTGAACTTATTTCCTGAACACCAGATACCTGTGAGTAACTTATTGTGGCTGAGATCCCAATCTGCGATTTCGTTATCCATACAATAGATGCCTCGCAGTTCCTTAAGATACTCAATGCCTTTGAGCGACTTGATGCCCATACCTTGGCAATGGATGTTGCGGATGTAGATTATTTCTTCCACGTCCAGAGTGCCGTCGCCGTTTTTGTCGTAGTCACGTCCTGAAATCAGTTCCCTGAACTTAGGGTCGGGGAATGTGGTGGCATTAATCTTTACAGGCACAATCTCTTCGGGAATGGTGGTAGTAGCCGTCGAATCAGTTAGTGAATCGACAGAAGTAGAATCGTTTAGGGAATTGCTTCCTGTCTTGTCTTCGGATTTGTCTTCAGTAATTTTCTCGGGAGTTTCCTCGAAGATGTCGTCTTTCTCGTCCTTACCGCATGATAAGACAAAAGAACAGACGAACATCAGCGCAATGCCCTGAAGTAGAATCTTTTTCATTGTTGTTAATAAATATTTAGTTTATTCGTTATAATAAAATAGGCGTCTTTAAGATGTGCAAAATATCAGTTGACTTTAATTGAGCGCAATGTGCATAGCACGTCTCTGTTTTTTCGAGCACAAAGTTACTACTTTCTTTTACAATTCACAACTTTCTAAAGATTTTTTAGAATATTATAACTTTGTCTATCATAATAACAATAATAACAAAAAAAGATGATGTCACAAATTGTGACACCATCCTAATTCTACTCGTAGATTGTAGTATCTTCTATTCCTGCACCTGCAAGGGCTTCCTTGCGCTCTACGCAGGTTCCACATTTGCCGCAATGTACCTCGCCACCCTTATAGCATGACCATGTTTCGCTATAGTCTATGCCAAGAGCCTTGCCACGACGGGCTATGTCGGTCTTGGTGATAGAGGTGTAAGGAGCCTTGACGCTTACATTGATGTATGTTCCGGCCTTTGTAGCAGCATCAATGGCATTGATGAACTCCGGACGGCAATCTGGGTAGATGCTGTGATCGCCACCGTGATTGGCTATAAGAACATTCGTCAGACCTCTGCTCTCCGCTATTCCGGCTGCTATTGAGAGCATGATGCCATTACGGAAAGGTACTACGGTTGATTTCATGTTCTCGTCGGCATAATGCCCTTCTGGAATTGCATCTGCCCCCTCAAGAAGGCTTGACGTGAAATACTTGCCCATGAACGCCAATGGAATGACGAGGTGCTCTATGCCAAGGCGCTCACAATGCTTTGCTGCCAGCGGTATCTCCTTGGCGTTATGGTTTGCCCCATAGTCGAAACTTATGGCAAGGGCTATGCTATCGGCATACTCATAAAGCAAAGTGACGGAGTCCATTCCGCCACTTACTATGATAACTGAATCCTTCATGCAAAATTACGAATTATAAATTACGAATTACCAAGTTACTTTTATCACCTAAACAGGTAATTTGTAATTAGTAATTCGTAATTATATTTAGAATTGCCACCACTTCTTCTTTGGCTTCTCATACTCGTAAGTGGATGGATGCTGTGAGTTGATGTCGTTCCAAGTCTTGTGATAGTGAATCATCTGGTAGATGGTACCCCAGTCGGGCAGTCCACCGATGTTACGGTCGTCAATCCACATATCCACCTTGAGCTTTCGTGAGAAATGGTTGTTGTTCTCAAGCGACTCTTCTGGATAGTCACGGTTTATGGCATAGAACTCTACTCCACGCTCTTTGCACCAGTCAACAGCCTCCTGAAGGAGATCATCCTCACGAACAGTCCAGAGGATGAGTTTATGATGCTCAGCGATAAGCATCTTCAGCGTCTCAGTTGCAAACGGAAGCTCGTTACCAATCTCTGGATAACGGTGCTCCACAATTGTTCCGTCGAAATCTACTGCTATTGTCACGATTAAAAACTAATTATAAATTACGAATTACAAATTACAAATTACGAATTACCTTATTACCATTTTCGTTAGCTTTGTTAAGGAATAAAAGCTAAACAGGTAATTGGTAATTCGTAATTATTTAGAAATTATCGCTTTACTGATGTATCATCAGGATTACCGTAATGGCTCTGTGTATAGCTGCCATATCCGTAGCCGTATGTGCCGTATCGGCTTCTGTATCCATAAGAATAGTGTGCGTACTTACCATACTTGCCATAGCCGTATGCATAGCCGTACTTCTTCTTTGACATATCGATACCGTTGATTACGACGCAAGCGTTAGGAAGCTTGTTCTCCTCAGCGAGAGAGTTGAACATATCGAAGCTGCTACGTGCGGTGTAGTCGGCACGACAAACGAATACGGTAACGTCAGTAACACGACCTACGCTCAATGTATCAGTTACAAGACCAACAGGAGCTGTATCGATGATTACATAGTCGTATTTCTCCTTGAGGTGGTTCATAACCTCATCAAGAGTTGTACGAGATACAAGCTCGGTTGGGTTTGGTGGGATAGGACCAGCAAGCAGAAGGTCGAGCTGAGCATTGATACCTGAAGGGAGGATCTGCTCCTCAACATCCCTTGATGTGACATTTGCACGCGTAAGGAGGTTGGTGATACCGTGAGACTTATCGTTAAGCTCGAAGAGACGGTTCAGACGAGGACGACGGATATCAAGACCTACGAGTATTACCTTCTTGCCAAGAAGTGCGAAGCTGACTGCAAGGTTAGCAGCACAGAATGTTTTACCCTCACCAGATACGCTCGACGTGAACATTATCACCTTCTCGTTTTGTTTCAATATAAACTGAAGGTTCGTTCGCATGGATCGGAATATTTCCTCCATCTGGTCGTTGCGGTTCTCATGTACCACGATGTCAGCCTTATCCTTTGATGTCTCACTTGCCATAGCAACATCAGCAATGATAGGAAGCTTGGTGAGCTTCTCAACATCGCTATGTCCCTCAATACGATAGCGGAGGAGCTCGATGAGCACGAAGAGCAGGAATGGAAGTGCGAAGCCAAGAACGATAGAGCCAAGCATGATGGCAGAGTTACGTGGCTTAACCTTACCGCCAGATACTGGGGTATCGATAAGCTTACCCTTGTCGGCTGTAGCTGCAAGAGAGATAGAGTTTTCCTCACGCTTCTGGAGAAGCATAAGGTACAGACCAGATGTTACCTCCTGCTTACGACCAATCTGTGTCAATACACGCTCCTGCTCTGGAGTCTGAGAAATCTGACCGCTGAACTTAGCAACCTGACGAGCCATAGCATCGCGAGAGATTTCACCATTGCGGATAGCCTGGATGAGCGCGCTCTTCAAACTCTCCATAAGCTGATCGAGCTGAGCTGTGATTTCCTGTACCCTTGGGTTCATCTCAGAAGCTGTGCGGAGTGTACGGTTGCGCTCAAGTACACCTTTATTATATTCAGTAATAAGGGCAACAGAAGCTTGGTCTGTCAAACCTACGTTAGAAGGGAGAATCTGGTACTTGTTATTTGGCTGGTTAACGAAGTCCTGAATACTGTGAAGGAGTGCTAGCTGTGTGTTGGCAGTAGCGAGATCCCTCTCATAAGAGTTGGTGTTAGTAAGAGACTGTGTGGCCTTAGCTGTAACATCGACAACGCTTTTACTACGCTTATAGCTCTCAATGTCACCATCAGTAACATTAAGTTCTTGGTTAATCTTCGCAAGACGATCATTAATAAAATCATCTGTACGACGTGCAATCTCATTCTTATCCTCATTGGCCTGACGGTTATATACAACGGCAAGCTGATTCAGATAGTCAATACCACGCTGCACGCTACCATCATTGAGTGAGAGGTTAGCGATGGTTGTAGTCTTTGAAGA
>CACYXI010000180.1 GCA_902778265.1 uncultured Bacteroidales bacterium
ATAGGAGTACCCTCTGGAATGCCGAGTTCGTCAGCGATAGCCTTGCAAACGCGAGACTGGATAGAGAATGTAGGAACAATCTCAGAAATGATCTTCTCGTCGAAGCCGAAATAGTTCATTACGTCCTTGCTGACGCAGTTGTTCTTGAAGTCCCAGAACATACCCTCTGAAAGACCAGAGATTGTAGTCTTCTTATCGCCACCAGAGAGACGGAGTGCGATATAGTCACCAGGAAGCATGATCTTGTCGATCTTTGCGAAGGTCTCAGGCTCGTTCTCCTTAACCCAAGCGAGCTTAGCTGCTGTGAAGTTACCAGGAGAGTTGAGAAGGTGCTCAAGGCACTTGTCACCGCCGATAGCCTCGAAAGCTGCATTTCCGTAAGGAACTGCACGACCGTCACACCAGATGATAGATGGACGAAGTGGCTTACCTTCCTTGTCAACGCATACGAGACCGTGCATCTGGTAAGAGATACCGATGGCAGCAACCTTTGCAAGTGAACCTGCAGCCTTAGCCTCTACGCGAGCTGTTGCCTGCTTGAGCTCATCCCACCACATTTCTGGCTCCTGCTCTGCCCAGCCAGCCTGCTTTGCCATGATTGGAGCCTCTGCGTCAGGATACTGAGCAGAAGCAACTGTCTTTCCTGTCTCTGCATCAACGAGTGAAGCCTTCACTGATGATGTACCGATGTCATAACCGAGTAAATACATTTGTCTTTGTCTTAATTATTATAGTTGTTATCGTTAATTTGTATTCAGTTATTATGCTAAAAAACAATATCGTGCAAAGATAGTGTAAAAATGTAAGAATGCCAAGATTGAGAACTTGAATTTTAGATAATTTAACGTGATCCCGACGAATTAAAACGCTGCGCTTAGCTACATTAATTATCCGTGAATTGCCATGATTTTTTATCTAAAAGAATAGTATTAATGGCAAATTCGTGGAAATTAATTATGAATTAGTGTTGATCCACGCAGTGGATAAAAAAAATTGACAATTTGTCGAACTCGCGTTAATTTTTCATTTTTCACTTTTCATTTTTTTAGCTCTTTCTGTGCTTTCTCTATTGCCTTGTGAAAGCTTTTCTCGGCACAGAGGCGGGCAAAGGCGGCGGAGGCTGCAAGACGAGCGGCATCCACGTCGCTCTGATAGTGGAAACCGAGGATAACGCGGCTCTGGCCTATCTCGTAACCTATCTTCATTATGGCATTGGCATTCTCTGGAGAGACTGCTGTGAGGGTCATTGCTGCCATCCATGCCCTTACTGTATGACCAGAAGGGTAGGATGTGAAATCGTTAGGGTATTCTTCGTGTGGTGTTGGTGTACCCTCGCTGAAATATTGATAAGGTCTGCGACGTGCAAAGCGTTTCTTCGCTTTCTGTATGCTCTTGTTGCCAGCATTCATAGCAGCGAGAAGGAGTTTCGTTAGCTCTGGATGTGTCTCAGGCGTTAGCTCCTGGTTTACGGCAGGAGAGAAACGCTTTAGAAAGTAGGCTATGGCATAGCCGGCATCTGCAATGGCTGTATCTCCACGAAGAGTGCCGCGGAAGGTTTTGCCCCACTCGTACATACAACTATCCGATACAAATTTTGTGTCATTCTCATTCGGAGGCGTGGGCAGGAAATGAGACGCATCAGGCAGAGGTGCCATACCTTTCTTGATGAACTTATGTGCTTTTTTGTAAGCTTCTATATGCTGTTTTGTGGAATCTGTCTGGGCAGAGAGGGGAAGGGATACAAGAAGGCAGAGCAAAAGCCTAACCAAGCCTTTTCTCCTAACGTCGAAGGGTCTTCGACAAATCTCCCAAAGGGAAGGATGTTTTATGGTATTGACGCTGAATAAAGTCATAGAAAACATGTGAATATTAATCGTAATTTTTGTAGTCCATATTTTATGAGCGAAATAATGTATATCGCATCCCTCCATTGGGGAGGGCCTGGGTGGGTTTTACCTTTTAATCACCGCCCTTACCACGAACCAAAGGTGCTGGCATATTGTCGTTAGAGTGCCGTAATGGTGGCTCATGATCTTGAATCGCTCTATGAGGGATGCCCGATGACTTTTGACAGTCATTCCTCCTTCGAGATATGAGCAGAGTATTCTGTGGGCGTTCATTAGCTCAAGACCTTTGTTCTCGGCCTCCTTCATTATTCTAATGCACCAATCCACGTCGGCGGAATATTTGTAGTTGAGGTTGTAAGGTACTTGTTTGGCTATGTCAGTCCTTGCATAGAAAGACTGGTGACAAACAAGCATTCCTTCCTTGAAACTCTCCCATGAAAGTCTCTCGGGAGGAGCAAGACGGCGTTTCCGAATGAAATTACCATTCTCGTCAACAATGTCGGTATCGCCATAGATAACGCCTGGCAGAGGCTTGCCCTTTAATTTCTCAGCTATGCAGGTAAGGGTGTCTTCCTCGTGAAAAACATCACCGGCATTAAGGAAAATGAGATAGTCGCCCTTGGCAAGCTGTATGCCTTTGTTCATAGCATCATACAACCCGTTGTCTGGCTCACTCTTCACAATAACAGGATAGCGCGAGTCGTAGGCGTATGTCTGGACTTTCTTCACGGTATCGTCTTTCGAAACACCGTCTATTATGAAGTGCTCGATATGCGGATACGACTGTCCTCGCACGCTTTCCAACGTACGATCGATATACTTACTCGCGTTATATGTGCATGTAATGATGGTGAAGCTTATCACGATTCTGTATGGACTTTATTTTGGTGCGAAATTACATATTTTTTTTCGTCTTTGCAAGAAAACAGAAAGAATAATGCTGTTTTTCCAGTTTTTCCCGATTTTTGTCATCTTGACATGAAATATCGGGAAAACAAAATTTCCTGTAAGCGCAACTCCGTTGCTTGGGCTTGGGAACAAAAAATTAGCGACGATGACCAGAAAAAATAATGCGATATTTTACCTTCGCAAGTCCTATGTAAGTCCCATGTAAGTCCGTTCCCTGTAATGGGAGAAAAATGGGATTTGGTAGGGATTTGCAAGGGAACTGCATAGGCCTTGTATGAATTTTCTATTTAACGTGTTGGCAACGTGATTTTATCCCATTTTAAGCTGATGAAGAAGACAGCAGGAGTCTTGATCTTACCGTCAATAAGAGCCTGAACCTGTGGAGCAGATTTGTTGTATTCATCCATCCACGCATCATCCTTGTTTGAGCTATTGATAGTCTCAACATAAAGCTCATCTACAATAGCAACTAATTGATTATCTAATAAATAGAATCTGCTGAACGGAGCAAAACCTTCAAAGAAATCCCAGCCACTAAGAGTTTCGTTCGTGGACTTTCTGATTAGCCTTTTGGGACTGTGTGGAAAAAGAGCAAATCCAAAACATATCAGGGAATCTGTTTCCTGGTATTCGCTGATACCCATAATATCCTTAGAGATACTTAGTTCTTTGGCTTTCTCTTGATTAGTGACCGCCTCAGGATTCTTGTCCATAATGTACTGTCCTTTAAAATCTACTCTTACGACTTTTTCCAAGGTGTCATTACGGAATACGAGAACAGAATCAGAAAAGAAAGGTGCATGGCTTAACCTGTTTCCGTTTTGGCTGAAGGAACAAGTCGCTCCCCATACGTATTTCTGCCCAAAAGGAATTAATTTCCTCTGAAGAATATTGTTCTTGTCATAAATGTTCAAGGCTGATCCGCAAGCGTTTTCTGAATAAGCAAACAAGTATCGCCCATTGTCGGTCATGCCAAAAGCGTATGGGTCAAAAGGTGCTCTATCTGTTTCGCTAAGCTTGCCCTTCCTGTCAAAAACATATACTTTAGGATTCCAGCAATCAAAGACGTGAATTCTACCTTCGTTATCAACAAAGAAACTATTCTTTTTCCCGTCAAAAGTCTTTTCTGTTTGGTATAGGAAATGTCCTTTGGTATCAAACGCCAATACCCTCACGCCATTCCCCATATCTGTGCTCCTTATGTATATCTTGTCGTGCTTCACGATGGGCAGATCAACATCTCCGAAAATTTTAAGATTCTCGGGTAGCGACAACGAACACACATGATCTATGGAATACTGATCCTTGCTTAACGGCTGAGTCTGATATTCAGGATCGTCAACTGCAAAAGTCTCAGTCTTGTAATTTCCCAGACCTATAGAGTTGATAGAGTCGGGGCCACAAGCCGTGAGGCAAAACACAGGTAGCAATCCTAATGAGAATTGTACGGCTTTGTTCTTTAGTTTTTTAATCATACGTTTTATGGTTTTAGGTTTTACCGTCCTTCGGTTTGATGAGTGCAAAGGTAATAATAAAATTTTGCAAATGCAAGAAAATGACGATAACAATTCTGTTTTGCCATTATTTTTTCGGTTTTTCGTTATTGTGTAGTTTGGCAAAACGCTTTATATCCCCATTTCTTCCGTTATAATTTCGCCCTTCCTTGTCCACACAGGAGTCATTTCCTGTAATAATTGTTGTCGGTAATTGCTTTTGCCACAGCTTTTGGTACAAAGAGGCTGATGTCCTTACCGTCCTTGATCATTTCCCTGAGCATCGTGCTTGTGATGTTAATCTTAGGCGTATGGATGAGGTGCACGTTCTCGGGAAGTAATGCCTCATTGATCTCGGAATCTTCTCTTGGGTAGATATAAATGTGGTGGTTGGCAAGAATCTCTTCGCTATGCGCCCAACGTGGAAACCTTACCCAGTTGTCGCCACCTATTATTAGTGCGAACTCATGTTGCGGAAAATCCTTTTTCAAGACTCTCAGCGTTTTCCAAGTGTAGGACGGACGTTCTAGGTGAAACTCGTAGTCGCTTGCCTTTAATACTTTCGCTTCGCTTTCCAACGCTTGTTTCACCATTTCGTATCGCTCATTCTCCCCAAGAAGGTCTTGTGCCTGTTTCAATGGGTTCTGAGGCGAAACCATGAACCAGACTTCATCGAGCCTTGCCTCCTCGCAGATGGTACGGGCAAGAGCTATATGTGCGTTATGGATAGGGTTGAAGCTACCGCCGAAAAGACCGATGAGCAATTTTAATTTACTATTGACTATTTACTATGTACTATTTATTTACTATTTAGCAGATTTACTATTTTTCGCCAATCACAAATAGTCAATGCTAAATGCGATTTGGAAATAGTACATAAATAGTACATAGTAAATAGCTAAATAGTAAATGGCCTCTTTATTTTCCGAGGAAATCACTTATTGTTTTCAATGCCTCTGCCTTTGCTGTTTCGAGGTCGTCATTAACGATGATTACATCGAACTTTGGGGCATAGGTGAGTTCTTCCTCTGCCTTTGCAAGACGCTGCTCGATGACCTCTGGGGCATCAGTTGCACGGCCTACGAGACGACGGCGAAGTTCCTCTACAGAAGGTGGCTGTACGAATACACTAAGTGCTTCGCTACCAAAGATTTTCTTGAGGTTGCAACCACCCCTTACGTCAACGTCGAAAACCACGTTCTCGCCATTGTTTATCTGGTTCTCAACCTGTGATTTCAGCGTGCCGTAGAAACGGTCGGTATATACCTCCTCGTACTCAACGAAAGCATCTTCGGCAATCTTTGCCTTGAACTCCTCTGGGGTAAGGAAGAAATATTCCACTCCGTTCTTCTCTGTTCCGCGAGGAGCACGGGTAGTGCATGATATGCTGAAGTGCATATTGAGTTCTGGATGCTCCTGCATGAGGAAGTTCACGATAGTTGATTTTCCACTTCCGCTTGGAGCGCTGAATATAAGTAATTTGCCTTTTGACATGTTTTTTATCTTTAGGAGTACAAGAAGTACAAGGAGTTCAAGGAGTACAAGACGAATGTATTTGCGCGAAAAAGGACTATCGTCTTGTACTCCTTTAGCGACGAAGGAGCGTCACTCCTTTCACTCCTTGTACTCCTTCGTTTTTACATTGCATTAAGCACCTGCTCCTTGATCTGCTCAAGCTCGTCCTTCATCTTAACGACGATGTTCTGCATCTCAGCCTGATTGCTCTTAGAGCCGGTTGTATTGATCTCACGTCCCATTTCCTGGGCAATGAAACCGAGTTTCTTGCCCTGACCGCCCTCTGGCTCTGCCATAGTCTCGCGGAAGTAGTTGAGGTGGTTGGTGAGGCGCTGTTTCTCCTCAGAGATATCCAGTTTCTCTATGTAGTAGATAAGTTCCTGCTCAAGGCGGTTCTTGTCGTAGTCGATTTCAGGAATCTGCTTCAAACCGTCGATGATACGCTGACGGATTTTCTCCACACGAGAGTTCTCGTATGGCTCGATGCTCTTCAGCAGAGCCTCGATATTGTCAATCTTCTCGCCGAATTTCTTTGCGAGAGCCTCACCTTCC
>CACYXI010000181.1 GCA_902778265.1 uncultured Bacteroidales bacterium
AAGCAAAAACTGTTATTCTTCTCTTCTTTAATTGTACTATTTAACGTTTTCAATTTAAGAGTTGTTAAGACTCTTAGTAATCAGCTGCAAAGTTAAAGTGCATCGGGGTTTCAGAAGATTAGGTGGAGTGGTGACGTTTTTTGCGATTTTTGCCCATTTTCGCTAATCTTCTCGAAAAATACAACTCATGGGAGCGCTAATCAGTTGTATTTGGAGTGCTAAATAGTTGTAGTAGGTGTGCAAATACAGCTATTTACATCAACAACACAGCTGTATACGCAGCTGGCTTAGCCTATCCCGTAACTGGCTCAGCCTGTCTTGTGAAGATATATGTCATACATTATCAATCATTTATAAGAAAAATTGCGCCGGCAGTGTCGACACAATTAGCATGGTGACGGAGGGACCTTGTCACAATTACTTCTTTTCTCGTTTAAAGGGTTGCACTTCATGTTATTTTATGCGAATTCTTTGACTGTCATCGAATTTTGTCACGACTCAATAAAGATAATTAATTTTCTCTATTTTCGCTGCTCCAAAAATTGATTATTCGATTTTTCTTTGTATCTTTGCAGCCGAAGGCAGCGAGTACGGGCTACGCCTCAGCAATTCAAGTGAACTTGATTGCACTCGGTTTGCACCGTCCTTGCCCCCGAGAACAAAAAGATTACGATTATGACGCAGATATTAGTTACATTGAACGAGGACGCGACAACGCTGCATGTACGCAAGGCCATTGAACTGCTTCGCGGTGTGGTATCTACTACCGTGTTCAAGACCAAGGATGAGTCCAATAAAAAGACACTCCGCCAGCAGGCATACGTTAAGGAGTCGCTCGAAAGAGCGTTCGACGAGATGAAGCAGGCTCGTCGTGAAGGGCGCAAACTACAGAGTGCCGACGATTTCATCAAGGAACTGGAAGCAGAAGAAGCCGTATGAAAGTTGAGATCGTATTGGGCGATGAATTTAAGCGCCAGTTTAAACGCCTTGCCAAGAAGTATCCATCGTTGAAGGATGACTTTATCACCTTTAAGAAGGAACTGGCAGACGACCCTTTTCAAGGATCTGATTTGGGTAATGGTACCCGTAAGGTGCGGATGGCCATTGCTTCGAAGGGGAAAGGCAAGAGCGGGGGCGCTCGTGTTATCACATTCAATTTCATTCAGCACGACGATGACTCTATTGAGATAACATTGCTTACGATTTATGACAAAGGTGAAATCTCCAGCGTGACGGATAAGTATATAAAATGGCTCGTCTCGCTGATCAATGGATAAAGTGATTACCTCACCCCTATACACCATCCCTCTCTCCCTCACCGGCGAGAGGGATGTTTCATTTTGGCGATATGGTGTCTAGTTGGAAACAAGAACCTGGTCCCTGTTTCACATTTTATTTTTCAGTCCACGGATAATAGCCGCCATAAGGCTCCAGTCGAATTTTGACTCGGCAACAAGTTTTCCCAAGTTCATTACCATCTCAGGATTCTTGTTGATATTATCTACAAACTCCATAATGCTATCTTTTAATTTGCTTACAAGACTCTCCATAATGTGACGATTTACCTTGCAAATATACAATTCTTTTCTCGTTTTTTCTGTTTTTTGCTTAATCAAGTATAAATTTCTGCATCTTTTTAACATTACAGCATTTAATTACAAATAAAATTTGTATCTTTGCATTTGGTTCGGGGAGAAATCCGGACTAACAATGCATCACTATTATATCGCGCATAGCCAAGAAAAGCGTAGGAAACTCTAATTGGTATAACAAGCACGGTAATAATAAGTGACAGGTGAGCCGTAGTTGGCAACCACCTGCTCTGTCATATAGTGAAGCAACACGCCATGAGCGTGGTGCGACTTATGACAGACAGGGGTTCCAGAAAAGTATTCCTACGCTTTCACCTCTTGCTATGCGCAATAAGAGCATCGCGCTCTTTTATGTCTCATAGCGTGATTGATAGTTGGTGCTAACTGACTTGAAACTATCAATCGTGTATGGCAAATACTAATTTAGCAAATGCGAAGACAGCGAAAAACGATGAGTTCTATACGCAATATGCAGATATTCAGAAGGAGATAAATGCCTATCTGGACTACGACCCAAATGTATTTCGTGGCAAGACGGTGCTGTTGCCTTGCGATGATCCAGAGTGGAGTAACTTTACTAAATTCTTTGCTCAGAACTTTGAACTGCTGGGGCTAAAGAAGTTGATTTCTACGAGCTATGCTCCTGAGAGCAAGAAGTACAAGATGCCATATCAGCCCACTCTTTTTGAGACTTCACAGCCTTACTTTGACAACGACAAGAGCAAGACGCACGGAAAGATTTTTGTGCTTGAACGTGATGTGACAGGTGACAACCGAATTAATATAGACGACTTAGAATGGCAATACTTAGAGGGTGACGGGGATTTCCGTAGCAAAGAAATTAGGAAACTGCGTGACGAAGCTGACATCGTCGTAACTAATCCGCCATTCTCGCTGTTCCGTGAATTTGTTGTATGGCTTATGGAAGCTGATAAGCAGTTCATTATCATAGGCAACATGAATGCCGTAACCTACAAAGAAATCTTCCCGCTTATCAAAAATAATAAGATGTGGTTAGGTAATGGCTTTCAGAATGGAAATGCCTATTTCCGTGTTGAAGCACCAAGAGAGACTTATGCTGAGGGGGTATTTGATGAAAGTACAAACCTCGTAAAATTCCGCAACTGTTGTTGGTTTACAAATATTGATCATGGTCGTCGTCATCAACCTCTGAAACTAATGACAATGGCTGATAATTTCAAACACAGCAAACATAAAGAGATACGTGGACGCAAAGATTATATTCATTACGAGAATTATGATGCAATTGAGGTTCCTTTCACGGATTCAATACCCTCTGATTATGAAGGAGCAATGGGCTTACCCAAATCATTCCTTGATAAATATTGCCCTGAACAATTCGAAATTATCGGAATTGCTGAAGGTGATTCTGGCAAAGAATTAGGACTAAAGCCATTCCCACCAGAATTGAAAAAGATGAATCCAAGCCTTAGACAAGGCCAATTATATTATATGGAAGATGGCTATCCAGTGAAGCCATATGCAAGAATACTAATCCGCAAAAAACAATCATAATGAAAACAGAACTGAAAATCTACACCGTTGAGCAGATTTGCGACGGGTTTGAATATAACGAATTGGAGAGTAAAGGAGTTCATGGGTTAGCAGGACAACTTACAATCCAGCCTGAGTACCAGCGTTGCTATATCTATGCTGATGGTAAAAAAGATGTTGCGGTGATAGAATCGGTATTGAAAGGCTACCCGCTTGGACTAATATACTTTAATAAAAAAGAAGATGGAAAGTTGGAGGTACTCGACGGCCAACAGCGCATTACTTCGCTTGGTCGGTTCTTACTGAATAAATTTGCCGTTCAGATTAATGGCCTTGAGCAGATCTTCGATGGACTAAATGAAGGACTTCAGCAGAAGATTCTCAAGACGAAACTATTGGTTTATATCTGCGAAGGCGAAGGTGAACATGCGGAGGAAGAAATCAAGGAATGGTTTAAGACTATCAACATTGCCGGCATTCCACTCAATCACCAAGAGGAGTTGAACGCTATCTACAGCGGACCATTTGTCACGAAATGCAAGGAAGAGTTCTCTAATTCTCAGAATGCAAACATTCAGAAATGGGAATCGTATGTAAAAGGGCCTGCCAATCGTCAGATGTTTCTCGCAACGGCTCTTGAATGGGTGAGCAAAGGTAACGTAGATGGTTACATGTCCGCTCATCGTCGCGATGAGAATATCAACGAGATTAAGACCTACTTCAATACGGTGATAGAATGGGCTGACTCGAAATTTGATGATGTATATGATGAGATGCAAGGTTTGAACTGGGGCGAACTATATGAGCGTTTCCATAGTAATGCTTATAATCATACTGAGTTGTCGGCCAAAGTGCGGAAACTGATTGCCGATGACTTTGTAACCAATCGCCGTGGCATCTTCGAGTATGTACTTGGCGGATGTCAAGATACTAAGCTTTTAAATGTCCGCTTCTTCGACAAGTCTACTATGCGCAAGGTCTATCAAGAACAGACAGAAAAGGCAAAAGCAATGGGCGTCAGTAATTGTCCTTATTGCGCTGAAGGCCATGAAGCCAATCGCCAGCGTATTTGGAAACTAGAAGAGATGGATGCTGACCATGTAACAGCGTGGAGCAAAAACGGGCCAACGGATATAAAGAATTGCCAAATGTTGTGCAAGACGCATAATAGAATGAAAGGAAATAGATAACTAATAAATTTAGAGATTATGAAAAGATTATTGTCATTAACAATTATGCAAGTGATAGTAATGACTGTCATTGCACAAGAACAACTTATCAATGGAGTAATTGAAAAGAAACAAGTTGTTGTGGTAGAGGGAGTTTCCGCTGACAAATTATATGTCCGCGCCTTGGAAGCATTAAGTGATTGGGCAGGAGCACAAGGTAAATCCAAAATAGGTATAGATGTACAAGACAAGGATGAAGGTCTTGTAGTATACAAAGGACAACTAGAAATGGGTTTTCACAAAGCGAACTTTTTGGCTGGCTGGGAAGTATATGCCGACTTCACAATCAAGATTAAATGTAAGGATGGACGTGCCCAAGTATTAGCAATCGTTCCGAGTCTAACATTTGACTGGAGTGCCAAACAATATCCAGCAACAGAGACCGTACAAATCTCAGCCATTTATCCTGAATACAACTATAAATCAAAGTTGAGAATAAAGAAGGCTGCTATGGAGTTTGCACCTCTTGCACCATCTATGTTCGACAATATCATTGCTTCACTTGCTGCCAAGTTACAGCAACAACAAGATGATGACTTCTAATAATTCTAAACGATGACAAAAGAAAACTTCAGCAGGACAAAAGCCTGCGCTACCAAGACACTATACGCAGTAATGAAGGAGATGAGCCGCCGAGGCGGCAGTATGCCTGCCAAGGAACTCTATCCGTTTGTGAATGAGAATGTAGAACTGACGGAATGGGAGAAAGAACCAGCGGGAAAGATGAAATATATTCGGTGGACGAACAGTTTCCAATTCTATTCCATCGACTATCAAAAAGCGGGCTTCATCGTAAAGAAAAGCGGCAACTGGTATTTAACACCAGAGGGAGAGGCAATACTAAAGAAGAGTCCCGAGGAGGTTATGATTATCGCAAACGCTGCCTATCATGAATGGAGACGACTGAATCCAAAAGATGAGAGTCCAGAAGAGGAGCCTACTGATGAGACAGCCGAAAAAGACAATGCAATGAACCTTGATTTACTGGAGTCAGACGCTCGTGAAGGTATCAGAAAGTTCATTGTTTCAAAGAGTCCCTACGAATTCCAGGATATGGTGGCTGCGTTGTTACGAGCCATGGGCTATCACACTCCTTTCATTGCACCCAAGGGCAAGGATGGCGGTATTGACATCACAGCTTACTTAGATCCACTTGGTGCTCAAACCCCACGAATAAAAGTACAGGTGAAGCATAAGCCAGAAACGGCCATCGGTGCCTCAGACATTCGCGCCTTGTTGGGTGTGCTACGCGCTGGTGATATAGCCCTGTTTGTAACCAGCGGTACATTCTCGCCTGATGCAAAGAATACAGGAACCAGTTCGCGTGAGTTCATCCGTCTGATTGATGGTGATGAGTTCATAGACATGTGGCTGGAGTTCTACGATAAGATGACTGATGATGACAAGAATATGTTGCCGCTGAAGCGTATCTCGTTCTTGGGAAGTAATGAATAAACGCCAGCAACTGGCAGTATCTGTTTTACTTTCTTAGGTTGCCATCATAGAATAACGAATCACGGGACTTGATCCGCTTTTATCTTAAATAGACTTGCGCAATTTGTCAGGATGCATACGTATGTCAGGTGACAGGTCCTGACATAACGGACATGTTACTCCGTTTGATATTCAATCTCCCTGATAAGCAATTCGTCTGGCCCCATTTCATCCTTGGCGCACATATACTGAACGATCCAATTGCCATATTCATCGTATTCGTAAGTGAATTCCGACATTAGGGTATAATGGGGCGTGTCTGAAAACTCATCAAATAGTCCATCACCATAGAATGCTTGCTCCATAAGGATTATCTCGCCTCGCCCGTTATAATAGTTCTTTTCCAGCCATGAAAGCTTGCCATCTTGGAGTGTTCGTTTGATAACGGGTTGATTGTTAAGGTCGATTTCCTCGTGGACTATACTGGCAAGTTCTTCAGCATTCTTTTTGTAGACTGTCCAT
>CACYXI010000182.1:0-6229 GCA_902778265.1 uncultured Bacteroidales bacterium
CCTTCTTACAACAAAGGTAAGGAATCTGGCCTTACTAAGCAAAGATTATCCTATCTTTTTCTTAGACGATGCAAACTTAGAGTAGTAAGTCCGTTGCAAGTCCCATTTTTCGCCTATTCATAGGAACGGTTTTGAAGCGAATTAGAAGCGAATTAGAAGCGAAGGAATAGCAGTCAGGGGATAAAAATAGAAATGGCTGTGAAGCGCCTTTAAAAAGCCTTAAATGAGTCTCCCAAAATGCCAATTACTCGTCATAATACCTTTACTCCTTATTTTGCTATGTCCAGATTACAAGTGTAACTTTTTTTTAGAATTTCGCGCAAACATGTACATGGTAGGGTTAAATGAGACTTAACTATTTGAAATATAAGAAAATAAGACCATGTACATGTTTGTCAAACATGTACATAACATGTACATGCTTTGTGTCGATTCATGTACATGTTATGTATATGATAGACCATCATGTACATGGAGCTAACTGTTTTATTGTCAGATTTTTTAGTGCTGTTTTTGCCTACCATGTACATGTTTGCGCGAAATTCTAAAAAAAAAGTTGCACTTGTAATCTCGACATTACAAAATACTGGTATAGACACTTCAAATACTCTGTATGATAAAGAATTCAAAAAAAGCCTTGTAAAGGCGAAATAGTATAGGCATGTGTGAAACCCACGTGGCATTAGTTCTCATTCCCTAAAAGCTCCGTATGTGCGAAATGTTTCATGTTACACTGAAAAATATGGAATTATATTGCCCATACGGGGCTTTTGTTCTCAATCCGTACAATTAGTTAACGTGAGTTCGACGAATTACATCAACCCGTATATTATTGAAAAACATTCGGTTGAAGAAGCTCTGAACGTCGAAGAGGTCGGCGGCTGAAGGGAAAGCCAAAGAGCGATATCTAATAGCGAAGGGCGTAAGCCCTGGATATATAGACGATAATTTGGGTGTGAGGTCTGTAGGACCAACATTTATTATATTTATTAGGTGTCGCACCTACGGCGCTCACTAACCGCATAATCATCATAGGTAGCGCTCTTTCAGAGCTTATTCGTCGAACTCTCGTTATATTATGTTGTCCTATTAGACTTGTACACGCTTTAGGGTGATTAACGCCATAAAGACAAAAAAATAAGAACCATACCCAGTTTCAAACAACTAAGTATGGCTCATTCCCCTTTTTTGTGACTTTTTTATGTCACTTCATAAATCTTACACTTATTTCCGAATGCAAAGGTAATATATATTATCAGGCTATCCAAATTTTTTTGAAATAAAAAGATTGCAATTCCGATATTGCAACGATTTTTACATTCGCGCAATAGCATAATGTGCTCAAAATGCCACATTTCATCCCTTTTTACAAATATGCAATATTGCAAATATGGATTTTAGGTATAAATTTACTACTTTTTATACGTTTTTTCAGTGATTTAAAACGGCAACTTGATTTATGTCAAGAATGTATTGCGAACACTAAATAATGTACTGTTTAGTTTGTGAATCTGAGAAATAATGCTTACCTTTGCAAAAAATGGGATTGATCACATGGCGATGTGAAAGTATATTTCCATCAATTAATATAAACATTTATTTCCAACATCTAAAAAGTTGTTCTTATGAAAAAAGCATTCTTTATCAGAATGATTATTACTATGGTAATAACCATGGGTTTTGCTCAGGTGGTTAAGGCAAATGAGCCTACTGCATGTTGCGTTGATGGCACCGCATATTTCGTTTGGAATATCGATGGCAATGGTACACTTCACGTGATTCCTCTGGAGAACACAACCTCCAATTTCGATAAATCTCCTTTCTACAAGTATAGAAACCAGATTAAGAATGTCATAATCGAAAATGACTTCTATTGCGAAGAGGGTTTCCGCACATTGGGCAATAACCTTTTCAAGGGTCTTGATAAACTGGAGAGCATACAGTTTGCTGCACCAGTACGCAATATTGGTGAGAGCGTGTTTGAAGGCTGCACGGCACTTAGAGAAATCACCATTCCTTCATCAGTTGAGAGCATTGGTAGAAACGCGCTCAGAGGTTGTTCTAACCTTGTTTCTGTATCTCTTCCATTCCTTGGCTTTGATGGCTCTATCTGGGTTAATCAGACCGACAAGAATGATCTTTCATGGATCTTCGGTACAAGCAATGGTAAGGAGTTCTATACCGTATCACATACTATAGGCGAAAAGACTATGACATCCAGTCTCCCTGTAAGTCTGAAGTCATTCTCAATAAGTAGCGGCATCCTCTGCAATGATACCTTTGATGACTGCGTAAGTCTTGATAATGTAAAGCTTGGCAGGGCAACTAAGAGCGTACCTACATCGCTTGTTGCTGGTCATTATAGCAGTATGTCACTCTATACCGACAAGTAATTTCTTCAATTTATTTATCATATTCTAAAATAGTTGTTTCCCTCCATTCCTATTGCAGCGGCAGTAGGATGGAGGGATTTTATGTGAGTGAAAAGTGAAGAATTTTAATGTCTATAGCACATATCATAAATACCTATATGTCAAGTGTTTTTCAACTTATTAGGCAGATAAGACCGCTTAAAGCCATGTAGGCGTAGATAATTTTTTTGAGAATAGGCAACGACATACGCTTGAAGGCATAGCTTCCCAGTATGGTGCCTACGATGACGCCGAAGATTCCGTAGCAGTAGTCGGTGAGTACAGTAGTGGTAAGGAATCCGTAGTAGGCACGATAGAAGGTCATCATAATGTTGCCGATAAGGAAATAGGTTTGAGCTACAGCCATGTATTCCTCTTTTGTTTCGGTTGTCTCTACGAAGTAAAGAACTGCCGGTGGCCCTTGCATTCCGAACAGTCCGCCCATTATTCCCGAGAGCGTGCCAAGAATGGTTTGCGTTAGTCTGTTAGGCTTCAGATGCACTTTCCCTGCAAGTAGGAAGAACCACAGGCTTGCTATGATAAGTGTGATGCCGAGGATGATCTTCAGCAGACCGTCGCCTGCCTGACTGACGAAATGCACGGCGAAGAAAGATGATACAAGAAAAACTATCAGAAGAAACCAAAGCTTGTTCCATTTCATGTGCTTCCATAGCCTTATGACAATAAAGAGGCTCATGCTTGAAGCACAAAGTCCTGAAAGGGTGGTG
This sequence comes from uncultured Bacteroidales bacterium, assembly GCA_902778265.1. Lineage (GTDB taxonomy): Bacteria > Bacteroidota > Bacteroidia > Bacteroidales > Bacteroidaceae > Prevotella. The sequence goes on from CACYXI010000182.1 coordinate 3,140, forward strand.
GCTTCACCATACGAAGGCATGAGATAGGGTAGGACGGTCATGATGAAAATGCCGAATCCGAATCCTGAAACGCGCTGTACGAATGAAGCGCCTATGCACATTAATACCAGAAATATTGTTGTTTCTTGCATCTTTTTGGGAGGAAAAGAGTCTGTTTTGTAAAATTCTTTGTGCAAAGGTACGTTTTTTTGTGCAAAAAACTTTTCTTTCTTAAAGAAATTTATTACTTTTGTAGCAAAATACAATCAAGTTCTGCAAGCTTTGCTTGTAGGAAATAAACAGAATAGCTAATTACCTGATATATGAATAAATCCATATTGACTGCCATACTGATGCTCATAGGAATCAACGTCTGGGCACAGCGAAGCACGATTAACCTAAAGAAATGGGAGTTTTCTCGTGACAGGCAATACTGGCAGACCGTCAGTGTTCCACACGACTGGGCTATATCCGGACCATTCGACAAGAAATGGGATCTTCAGGTTGTGCGCATCGAACAGAACGGAGAACAGCAGGCAACGGAGAAAAGCGGTCGTTCGGGAGCCCTTCCATGGATAGGTGAGGGACACTACCGTACAACCTTCAATATAGACAAAGAGAGTTATGCCAGTATAGGGCGTTGCGTCATCGAGTTTGATGGTGCGATGTCAGAACCAACTGTATATGTCAACGGCAAGAAGGCAGGCTACTGGCCTTACGGCTACAATGCCTTCCGACTTGATATTTCGGGACTCGTAAAGGAAGGCTCTAACGAGGTGGCTGTTGATCTTGTCAATCTTGAGGAGAGCAGTCGTTGGTATCCTGGCGCAGGTATCTATCGCCCTGTCAAGCTTATGATGCTTCCGAAGATTTCAATCGATTCGTGGGCGACAAGCATTCGTACAGCAGGTTTTGCACATGGAGTAAACAACTATGGTAAGACTAAGCTTCAGGCGAAGGTGGAATATGAGACACAGCTTCAGGTAGCTTCAGATGCTGGTGCCAATAAATTCGATGACATGTCGTTTGTTGTTGAGGTGCTGAATGACTCGAATAGGTTTGAGGCTGGTAGTCACTATGATGTTCCTGCTGATGGTCACATCAAGACTACTATCACGGTAACTAATCCGCATGTATGGTCTCCTGAAATGCCATATCTCTACAAGGTTCGTGCTCGTCTTTTCCACAAGGGAAAGATGGTTGATGAGACATATACCAACTTCGGAATCCGTACAATTGAGGTTGGTAAGGAAGGATTCAAGTTGAACGGTATTGCGCGAAAGATACAGGGTGTTTGCTTGCATCATGATCTTGGTCCGCTTGGAGCTGCCTTGAACAAGGCAGCACTCATCCGTCAGATTAAACTCATGAAAGAGATGGGTTGTGATGCTATACGCACGGCTCATAATATGCCGTCGCAGATGCAGATGGATATTTGCGATTCGCTCGGTATGATGGTAATGGCTGAGAGCTTTGATTCATGGATCTATCCTAAGTGTAAGAATGGCTATTCACGCTTCTTCAATGAATGGGCGGAGAAGGATATGACCAACCTTTTGCTTGGGCATCGTAACCATCCTTGTATCATTATGTGGAGCATTGGTAATGAGATTCCTGAGCAGACCGACTCAAATGTGGGTGTTGAATGGTCGAAGAAACTTCAGGATCTGTGTCATAAGCTCGACCCTACACGTCCTGTAACACAGGGACTTGATCGTGTGGATGCAGCCATTAAGAGTAAGGTTGCTGCAACGATGGATGTGGTAGGTCTCAACTATCGAACACACCGCTATCAGTATGCTTACGATAAGACTCCCCAAAAATTTGTGCTCGGTACTGAGACTGGCTCTACGGTTAGTTCTCGTGGTGTGTATAAATTTCCTTATAAGACAACGAATTACGGCATCTATGAGGACGGACAGTGCTCAAGCTATGATAATGAGTGGTGTAACTGGAGTAACCTTCCTGACGTGGATTTTGAGAACATGGAGGATCTTCCTTGGACGATTGGTCAGTTTGTATGGACTGGTATCGATTATCTCGGTGAACCGACTCCTTACGATGAATACTGGCCAAGTCGTTCGTCTTATTTCGGAATATGCGACCTTGCTGGTCTTCCAAAGGACAGGTATTATCTCTATCGCTCTGTATGGAATAAGAATAAGCATACTTTGCACGTTCTTCCACATTGGACATGGGGTAAGGAGAAAATTGGAAAGACCATTCCTGTTCAGGTTTATACCGACTATGAAGAGGCTGAGCTGTTCGTCAATGGTAAGTCACAGGGTAGGGTGCAGAAGAATCATTTCGTGAATTGCGATGAGAGTGGTAATCAGATTACAGGTCAGAACCAGACTAATCCTAATGGTGATCGCTGGGATGCTAAGTATGATACAGCAAATCCGCCAAACCTTGACCGTTTCCGCCTTCGCTGGTGGCCTAAGTATGAGCCGGGTGAGCTGAAGGTTGTGGCATACGACAAGGATGGTGAGGCTGTAGAGGAAACTGTTATTCGTACGGCAAGCTATGAGTCACAGCTCAAACTCGAACCTGAAGTGCAGACTATCAAAGCTGATGGTGAGGACTTGTGCTATATCACGGTTAGTCTTACAGACAAGGACGGAAACCTGTGTCCTGACTCTGATGATGAGGTTCTTGTAACTATTGAAGGTGAAGGTCGTTTCCGTGCTATATGTAACGGTGATCCAACCTCTCTAGAGCTCTTTACCGAGCCTCACATGCGATTGTTCCACGGACAGCTTGTAGTGACCATCCAGAGCACAGAAAAGCCTGGTGATATAAAGATTAATGTGATTCGTCCTTCTGGCAACTACAGGGATAGTAAGGGCAAGAAGTACTCACAGCAGCTTATCGAGAATTCCGTGACTATAAAGTCTGTGAAATAATAATTCACAGTAGGAAACAAAACTTAAAGTCGCAAAGACGCTTGGTGGTAATAACATCTCTGCATCTTTGCGACTTTATGTTTTGAGGGTAGTCTGTTTTGTCTCTATTTAACGTGAGTTCGACGAAATTCAAGACTGCGAGGGCTGAAAGCCCGACACCTAATAGGGCAGTCCGCAAGGGCTGTTATTCGGTAGAAACGTGATT
>CACYXI010000182.1:6261-11623 GCA_902778265.1 uncultured Bacteroidales bacterium
TAATATCGGCAAATATAACAGCCCTAACGGACTGCCCTTTTAGATGCCGCTCCTTCAGAGCTCTTTCAACTGCATGGTAATCAACAATATACAACTGAAGGATTTCGTCGAACTCACGTTATTTAGAATTACCAGACATTAATAACTTATAATTGATTAATTTTGTTTTTGGGAAGTTTTGTCATTTCTGCTATTTGCCTTACAGAAAGCCCCCACTTCTATCTTGAAAGTGAGAACTGGGTTTGACAAATGTTTGAATTGCTTTTTGTCGATTTCATGCCTCAAATCACGTTTCGAAGTGTGGGTGTATCAAAAAAAAGAACGCTTCCTAACCTCACGATTAGGAAGCGCTTGGGAAAAACTGTATTACTATTCTATTAATAAAATCAAATGTTATTCAGCTTTTACTGAAGCTCTGAAACCTGCTTAGCCATAGCGTTCTCTGGATCAATCTCGAGAAGCTTAGCGGCATATTCCTTAGCCTTTGCAATGTCCTCGTTTACCTTTACGAAGTAAACGATGTTGTAGCTGAGAGCCTGCTTGAGCTGAGAGAGGTCAGAAGCGTCCTTGCTGTCAAGACCGTTGATAATCTCGATGAGCTTGTCGTAGTGTGGCTTAGCTGCACCAGCCTTGTCCTCTGGATCGAGGATGAATGGGAGCTTTGCACGCTGTGCTGTAACGCTCTGCTCGAATGTTGGGAACTCCTGAGCAATCTCAGAGAATACCTTGTCTGCCTTATCTACATACTCCTGCTTCTGCTCTGGAGTTGCGTTCTCATCAATTGCCATTGTGCGGTAGAGCTGTGCAAGACCGTTCTTGATGTTAGCAGTCATCTTGCCCTGATTACCCTTTACATACTTCTCGTAGTAAGAGAGTGCGTTTGGATAGTCGCCCATTACCTTATATACATCAGAGATGTTCTTGAACACGCTAACCTTTGAGTCCATGTCAAAGTTGTGGTTGTCAAGAACCTTTTGGAATGTAGCGATAGCCTCGCTGTTCTTCTTGAGCTTCTGGAGAGCTGTACCATAGTTGATATAGTCGAGAGCAGAGTATTTAGCATCGTCAGAAGCGTTGAAGAGACGCTCACCGTACTTCTCAGCTTCCTCGTACTTCTCAAGGTTTACGTTGTTGAAGAGAGTAAGACGGTTGAGGGATGCGCTACGTGGGAACTTGTTGTTACCGAAGCTTGATACCTCAAGAGACTCTGCATACTTCTGTTTGAGGAATAGCATACTTGCATAGTCAGCAAGCTGATATGCTTCCATCTTGTCCTTGCTTGACTTTGAATAGTAGTCGATAGCTGCATCTGTATTGCCAGCTTTTGACTGAATCTCAGCTGCAATGAGGTCAACAGGGTAAGAAGGATCGATAGAGCGGAGCTTCTCGAGCTTTTCGATAGAACCTGCAGGGTCGGTCTTAGAGTTGATCTGAGCATAGCGGCGATAGCCTTCTGGATCGTTTGGCTCGAAGTAGTTAGCCTGCTCGAACCAGCTTGATGCAGCACCACCATCATCCTTCATTACGCAGATGTCGCCCTTGAGCACATAGCCTGCAGCGCAGTTCTTGTTAGCCTTGATTGCGAGGTCTGCATACTTGTCTGCATTGTCGAAGTCCTTAGCATCAAGATAAGCACGACCGATGCCGGCAACTGCCTTAGCATCCTTCTTGACAGTCTTGAATACTGCTGTTACCTGCTTGTCCTTGTCTGCTGCACCTGATTTGATGAGCTGTGTAGCCTGTTCAACTGCGGAATTTGCATCCTGAGCCATAACTGGAGCGCTGATGACTGTCATCATAGCTCCGATGATTAAATATTTAGCTGTTTTCATAATTAGCAAAATTAATTTTGGGTTTATGTTTCTGATTTACCGTCTATATTTAGGTGTATCTATTATTTTGACGTATTATAATCGATTTTGTTGCATTAGTTTACGGATTTTAACCAAATACGTCTTTTTTTTTATTTTCTTAAAAAGAATTTGAGCAAAAAGTATGTTTTTGTAAGGTTTGTGGAGGTTATGAGGTTATTAGGTGTAGGAGGTTATTGGGTTTTAAGGTTTTGTGGTTTTAAGGTCGTTTCGCTTATGCCTAAACCTTATAACCTTATAACCTTATAACTTAATGACCTCATAACCTCACAACCTGTAAACCTCACAACCTAATTAACCTGAACCTCTCTGATTGCAATGTTTCCGTATGCAGGTAGCAAACCAGCCTTGAACAGAATCATCTGTCCTTTTTGAGAGATAATGAATTGAGCGAAGCCATGTGGCAGACCATATCGTCCGCGCTCGTCGTTAAGTAGGGCATAGAGACGGCGGATGAATGGGTATTTGTCGTTATAGATGTAGCCTTGATATGGCTTATATGAATTCTTCCATGTGGCAGGAGCGTGCTTTGCTACGAGCATCACGCGGATATTGCGGTTGAATGTGAGGTTAGTGGTGTCACGCTTATCGTTTAGCCAGTTGCTACCGATAATGCCAATTGCACCAGGATGCTCCTCAACATACTTTATTACATCCGCAGTCTTCTTTGTTGCAAATGCGTTAGGTGTTGTGATTGGCTTTCCACCGAGAATGGAGTCCTCAACATAGTGTACTGTGCTTGATGTCTTGTTGTCGAAAGCAACAATAATTTCTCCGCGTGAAGCACTTGCTGGGTTCAGGTCTTTCCAGTTTAGGATCTCACCTGTAAGGATTTTCTTTACGTCCTCTACGCAGATGCAAGAGTCCGTATTATTCTTGTTGGCGATGATGGCAAGAGCATCATAGCCGATATGTATTGTCATTGGGAAGCGTTGACGCGCCTTCAGGTTGTCGTATTCGCTTTGCTTGAAGTCGCGTGTGGTGAACATCATGAGAAGCTTGTCCTTGAGAAGGAGGTTCATACCTTCTGACTCGCTCATGTACTTTGGAGTAACGTGAGCTTCCTTGTAGGTGTGATGGAAAACTTCCATCTCCTCATCGATGATTGGCATAAAACTCTCATCCGCACCGAATGTAATCTTACCGGTTGCGTATGTATCTGTGCGCGCATTTGGGTCCTTCTTCTTCTCCTTACAAGAGGACAACGTGCCTAATGTGAGCATAGATGCTATGAAGATAATGAGTGATGATGCTATTGACTTCATTGTTTGGGTTAATGATGTTTATAGGTGAAAATTAATAATGTATGTTTGGGTTGCAGTCTTTTGTGCCATAAAAGGCGCAAAATTAATAGCAAAATTGAGCTCCCTCCTCTACGGGAGAGTGAGGGAGCTCAAAGTTTAAAGTATAGTGTCTTGCGACTGATCGCAAAATACTTACGAGTATTACTGGAGACGGAATGTTACAGGGAGTGTGTACTTTACACGTACAGACTGACCATTCTGCTTACCAGGAATCCAAGCTGGCATTGCGCTAACCACGCGAACAGCCTCCTTGTCAAGTGAAGGGTCAACTGACTTTGCAACGCGAACGTCAGTTACTCTACCGTCGCGCTCTACAACGAATGTACAGATTACACGACCCTGGATACCATTCTCCTCAGCTACTGGTGGGTACTTGATAGACTTCTGGAGGTAAGCCATCAAAGCAGCCATACCGCCTGGGAAAGAAGGCATCTGTTCTACTACGTCGAACACCTTGTTCTCTTCTTCCCTTGGCTTAACTGGCTCTGTTACGAGAACCTCCTTAGCCTTGAGCACTTCACCAGACTCATCGTTACCTACTACGTTAGCGAAACCTACGGCTACCTTAGAGTTCATGATTTCGTCCTGAGACTTCATCTCGTCCTCTGGGCGTACCTCATCGTCCTTCTTGATTACAGGTGCGGTGAACTTGATAGAGCTCTTTACCTTCTCTACAACCTGCTCAACCTTCTCCTGCTTAACGACTTCCTTACGCTCAACCTTAGCTTCCTTCTTCTGCTCAGCAAGGGCTGTAAGCTCAGTTACCTGAGTCTGTGCCTGGTGTGCTTTCTGATACTCATTATAAGCATTCATAGCAACCATGTATGCCATTACGAGAGCGAAGAGGATAAGTACGATGATAATTGATTTGATGTTACGTGAAGTCGTTTGACGACGAAGCACATAAGCACCGTACTCCTTGTTACGGTTCTCGAACATCAAGTCCGCCCACTTATTGTCAATAAGATCTATTTGTGACATTTTTCTTTTCCTTTCTTAAGTTAAAGTTACTAATAGATTACTCCTTGACGTGAGCCTCTTCAAGAAGCTTCTTGTCCTGGTCGTTGATCTTATCAATTACGTACTTACCAACAGAACAGATCTGCATCTCATCAAGAGCATCAACAAGGTTTGTATAATTTGAGTTATCTGTAGCCTTGATGATGATTGTCATTGTCTCGATGTGTCTGCCGTCGATATCACCCTTCTTGATAGCCTTGAGTCTCTCATCGTACTGAGCCTGAGTCATTGTTGGAGTCTTTTCCTTCAACTCGTCAAGCTTAGCCTTAGCGGTACGAACTTCAAGGATTGGCTGTGTGCCGTCCTCAGTTACGTGACCTGTGAGAACCTTACGGATACCATCCTTACCCCATGTTGTCTTCTTCAGACAGGTTGGGTCATCATACTTTGGCATACCCTCTACATAGTAGATCTGGTTGTCCGCAGTAACGAATATTGTGATAGTATAAGAAGCCTTTGTAACGGTCTTATCGTCATCTTCAATATTCTTATCGTTGGTTGGCATACTCAATTCCATTGTCTGAGGCTTAGCCAAAGTGGTACAGAGCATGAAGAAGGTGATCAACAGCATCATCATATCCACCATAGGGGTGAAGTCTACTCGAGTCTGCTGTTTTTTCTGTCTACTTTTCTTTACTTTTGCCATGGCTTAATCCTCCATCCTGAAGCTCGTTCATTACACGCTTGATGATTTTGTAAGGAGTATCCTTGTCGGCCTTGATAGCAACCTTGATGTCTGAATTGACACCACGTGCTGACTTAACCCACTCCTGGAACTCACTCTTGCCACCATCAATACTATCCAATGGAATACCAAGCTCTTTCAACTGCTCGCGACGTGCGCCCTCCTCAAGGTTGAGGAAATCTTGAATCACGCTGATTGGGGCACCGAACATTGGGTCTGACTTGAAGTTAGCCAACTGTGTCTTTGTAAGGGTTTTACCGAACTTGTCGGTAACATCCATTGCAACGTCACCCAGCTGGAACTGGTTATCCATATTCATGAACACCTTGCCTTCCTTATCGACAAGAATGTTCAGCACATCCTTCTCTGGCACCTTGATCTCGGCAACAGACTGTGGCTCAACAACCTTCACTGGCTCTGGCTTTGTAAAAGTAGAGGTCAGCATGAAGAAACAGAGCAACAGCACCATCACGTCTGACATA